>DMJJ01000576.1:0-192 GCA_003452185.1 Verrucomicrobiales bacterium
GGGGGCCCGGACCGGGTCAGCGGGCGGGGCGACGGGGCTTCCGCCGGGCCGAATCCTTCCATGCAGGGAGGTCCACCCGTCGTGCCCTGGGGGCCTTGAGATGCAGCAACCGGCCGGCGACGGCGGCGAACTGGGGGGCATCATCCGTGACGAACGCCTTGAACGAGCCGCGGCCCCCCGCCCCTCCCCGCA
>DMJJ01000576.1:476-601 GCA_003452185.1 Verrucomicrobiales bacterium
CAGTCCGAGGGCCCCGAGCTGCCCCCGGACATCCTCAGCGCAAGCCGCCGCGGAATCGACGAGGGCCATCCTGCGACCGGCCACCCGGCGCAGCATTCGCTTGAGCAGCGGATAGTGCGTGCAGC
>DMJJ01000576.1:854-2584 GCA_003452185.1 Verrucomicrobiales bacterium
GAGCAGCGGATAGTGCGTGCAGCCCAGCACCAGGGTGTCGATCCCCTCCCGCAACATCGGGGCAAGGTATTCCTCCAGGACGAGCCGGGTCACGGGATGGTTCTGCCATCCCTCCTCAACCAGCGGGACCAGGAGCGGGCAGGCCCTGGAGACAACGAGCGTTCCGGGAGCCCTCTGGCGGATCGACTTCCCGTAGGCATCGCTCCGGATCGTCGCCGGGGTGGCAATCACCCCGATGCGGCGTCCCCGTGTCCGGGCCACCGCGGTCCGGACCCCCGGCAGCACCACCCCGAACACCGGAAGGTCAAACCGCCTGGCGAGGAGCGGCAGCGCCCAGGCGGTCGCCGTATTGCAGGCCACCACGACCCCCTTCACCCCCTGGGACCTCAGGAACTCCACCGCCTCGCAAGCGAAGCGACGGACCGTCGCCGGAGACTTCGTGCCGTAAGGGACGCGGGCCGTGTCCCCGAGATAGATGAAATCCTCCCGCGGAAGTGCCCTTCGAAGCCGGCGCCCCACGGTCAACCCGCCGAGCCCGCTGTCGAACACGCCGATCGGACGCCGGGAATCGCTCTTCTTCATGGGATGCGGGGGGCCGCACGGGCTCAAAGCCCGGACCCCCTCTTGTAGTTGGCCAGGGCTTCAACAATCGCCTGGGCGAGCTTCGAACGCTCCGAGGAGGAGTAGATCCACTTCGATTCGCTTGGGCTGCTCATGAAGCCCCCTTCGATGAGCACCGCCGGCATCGCCGCATCCCTCAGGACGGCGAAACGGGCCCGACGCATCCCTCGATCCTCCCGTCCCAGTCGACGCACCAGCGTCTTCTGCAGCTCGAAGGCAAGCTGGACGTTCCGTTCGTCAAACCGGTTTCCAACACAAGCCGGGGAGTCCGCCCCCTCGCCGTTGGCGTTCGTGCTGCTCGCTCCCACGGGCGTCAGGCAATAGACCTCCAGCCCCTGGGCCGCCGGCCCCTCAAACGCGTTGAAGTGAAGGCTCAGGAAGAGGTCCGCCTTCGCCTGGCGCGCAATCTCGGGACGGGTTGGGAGGTCGACCTTCTGATCGGAGGTCCGGGTGTACACAACCTTGTAGCCCCCCTTCTCCAGCAGGCGCCCGAGCTCCCGGGCCAGCAGCAGGGTGAACTGCTTCTCGTTGCGGGGACCGTCCCGCTTTCCGGTGTCGTCCCCTCCGTGCCCGGGGTCGAGACAGATGGTATGGATCCCCCCGCCAGGCGGGCGTCGGGGGGAGAGCAGCGGGCGGAGCGTCGTGGGGACATCCAGCGCGGGAAGATAAGCCTCCTGGTCGCGCATCACTACGGCGCCCGAAATCCAAACCCCGATTCCGTTGATCCGGATCCTGCGGGAATCATGTGTCAGAACCAGGCTGAGGTGCGGGCCGGTGACATGGAGCTCCACGCCGGGGGCGGTCCAGCGAACCTCCAGCCCGTTCGTCCGTGCCCATTGGGAAACGCGGACGTACTCCCGGCCATTAAATGAGACCGCGCGGCCGGAGGCATGGGCGACGGGGCCGCCCAGGGAGAGCAGCATCAGGGAAAGCAGGTTGGCCACGAACCACCGCACGCGGTGCGGAATCTGACCGGCCCGGGGGCCGGAAACAAGAACGGAAGTGGCACGACGAGCCGTGCGAGAACAGGAATGAAGAAGCTTTTCGGTATCAGGCCGGGTTCTTCGGACCCTGCAGTCCTCCTCACCGCGTCTGATACGGTTCCCAAA
>DMJJ01000573.1:0-1247 GCA_003452185.1 Verrucomicrobiales bacterium
CAGTGGTTCTTCCGCATCACCGACTACGCCGAGCGCCTGCTCCATAATATCGACGGGCTCGACTGGTCGAACACGACCCGCACGGCGCAGCGTACCTGGATCGGGAAATCCGAGGGGGCGGAGCTCACGTTCCGCGTCGTGAATCCTCTCGAAGGAGCGGGAAGTGCCGCCGTGCACGAGACGTCCGAGACCATGGCGTCGCACGGGATCACGGTCTTCACGACCCGCCCCGACACCATTTTCGGGGCCACGTATCTGGTGCTCTCGCCGGAGCATCCGTTGCTCGACGTCATCACGAGCGAGGGACAGCGCGACGCCGTCGCGGCGTATCGGCTTCAGGCGTCCAAGCAGGATCTGATCACGCGCAAGACGACCAAGACCAAGACGGGGGTCTTCACCGGTGCGTATGCCGCCAACCCTGCCACGGGCGCACTGATCCCGGTCTGGACCGCCGACTACGTCCTGATGGAGTACGGCACGGGGGCCATCATGGCGGTCCCGGGGCACGACGAACGGGATTTCGAGTTCGCGCAGGTGTTCGATCTGCCGATCGTGCGCGTGGTGGCCGGCAAGGGCCAGGACGGGCACACGCCGCTGGCCGAGGCGTACACCGATGACGCCGACGCACGCCTCGTGAACAGTCAGCAGTTCAACGACTACCCCGTGGATGAGGCGAAACGCGAAGTGACCGCGTGGCTCGAAGCGAAATCGGCGGGCAAGGCGGTCGTCAACTATCGTCTGCACGATTGGTGCATCTCGCGGCAGCGCTATTGGGGACCGCCGATCCCGATCATCTACTGCGACAGCTGCGGGACCGTTCCCGTGCCGGAGTCCCAGTTGCCGGTGTTGCTCCCCAACATCCCCGACTTCAAGCCGGATGACTCGGGGATCTCGCCGCTCGCACGCCACGCCGAGTGGTTCCATGTGCCGTGTCCGACGTGCGGCAAGCAGGCGCGGCGTGAGACCGACGTCTCCGACACCTTCCTCGACAGCGGCTGGTACTTCCTGCGCTATCCCAGCGTCGGTCGTGATGATGTACCGTTCGATCGGGCGACCACCCGGAAGTGGCTCCCGGTCAACTCGTACATCGGCGGCAACGAGCACGCGGTGCTGCACCTGCTGTACTCGCGCTTCCTGACGATGGTGATGAAGGACGCCGGGCACCTGGACTTCGAGGAACCCTTCACGAAGTTCCGCGCCCACGGCATGATCATCCGCGATGGCGCCAAGATGTCGAAATCGAAGGG
>DMJJ01000573.1:1594-13609 GCA_003452185.1 Verrucomicrobiales bacterium
CGCACCTACCTGATGTTCCTCGGACCGTTCGAGGAAGGGGGCGATTTCCGTGATGCCGGGATCAGCGGGGTGAAGCGGTTCCTCGACCGCCTCTGGAAGTCGGTGCACGCTGCCGCCACCGAGGGGACAGCCGACGTCGAGGTGATGCGCGCGCTCCATGCCACGATCAAGAAGGTCGGCGAGGATGTCCCGAAGCTCTCCTACAACACCGCCATCGCGGCGATGATGGAGTACATGAACGTGCTGCGTCGTGGTGAGCGCCGCCCGCATCGCGACGAAGTGTTGCCGGTGGTGCAGCTCGTTGCCCCGTTCGCGCCGCATATCGCCGAGGAACTCTGGTCGGTCCTGGGACACGCGCAGAGCGTCTTCGATTCGGGATGGCCGAGCTTCGACCCGGCGATGATCGGCGGCGAGACCGTCACGATCGCCGTACAGATCGGCGGGAAGACGCGCGGCACCGTGCTGGTGGCCAAGACCGCCACGCAGGACGACGTCCACCGTGCAGCGATGGCGGATCCCGCAATCGCCAAGTTCGTGACCGGAACGCCGCGGAAGATCGTGTTCGTGCCGGGCCGTCTGCTGAGCATCGTACTCTGATGCGCCGGCCCACTGGTGCTGCCCGGCTGGCGGCCGTCCTGCTCGCGCTCGTGCCGGCAGCGCTTGCGGCCCAGGCCAATCCACTCGGCGACTGGCCGCAGCACTCCAAGGCGCGCCCGCGTCCCCCTGTCGTCGCCCCCGGCACGGGCGCACTGCCGGTGCCGCCGCCGGCCGACGCGATCGTGCTCTTTGACGGCAAGAACCTCGACGAGTGGCAGAAGGGCGACAGTACGCCGGCGCAGTGGCGTCTCGTGGAAGGTCAGGCGATGCAGGTCACCGCAGGGAAGGGAGGAATCGAAACGAAACGACGCTTCGGCGATGCGCAGCTGCATATCGAATGGGCCTCACCGAAGCCGGCGAAGGGCACCGATCAGGACCGAGGCAACAGCGGGGTGTTCTTCCAAGGCCGATACGAGGTGCAAGTGCTCGACTCGTACGGCAACGACACCTACCCCGATGGACAGGCCGCCGCGATCTACGGGCAATATCCGCCGCTCGTCAATGCGAGCCGCGCCCCGGGCGAGTGGCAGAGCTACGACATCACCTTCGTGGACCAACACCTGACGGTCGTGTTTAACGGCAAGCGGGTGATCGACAACCAGCCGGTCCTCGGGTGCACGGGTGGGGCCCTTTGGTCAAACGAATCTCGCCCGGGACCGATTTACCTCCAGGGGGACCACAGTGACGTGGAGTACCGGAATCTGGTGCTCCGCCCGGTGGTGAAGTAGTCGCGGGGGGGCGATGGTCGTGAATCGGCGGGATGCCCGGCGGCCCCCCGGGTTGTTCGGGCTCACGGCCTGAGCCGGAAAAACTTTCGCGCATCCTGCGGTTTCAGCAGTAGCCGCCTGAGGTTTCCGTCGATCACCGGAGTTCCGGGGACCGCGGTCCAGACCGTGGGGGCCACTGCGTCGCTCGATTCCAGCACGGATTCCTTTCCGGCAACCCTCCATTCAGCCTGGAGCCCATCGGGAGTTCCCCTGAGCAGCAGCGCGTAGTCGGCCACAAGGGTTGAGCTGACATCTGGGATCCCGTCGTTGTTGAGATCCTGCTGGAGAGTAACCCTTGAAACGGCGGGCCAATCCGCGAGCTGGATCGAGAGGGCCCCGCCCGCCGGGGCCTCCAGCCCGGTGTAATGCGAATCCAGGAGAACTCCATGGGCCCCGTCCAGGCCGTCAAACTTGAGGTCGAAGCGAAGGGGGGTGGGGGAGCGGTTCACGAGTTTCATCCCGTGCTGGCCGGATAGTCCCAACAGGTCGAGATCCGCTCCGGCGGGGAGGACCAGGTTGTCGAGTCGGAAGATCATGCGGTTGGTCCCAGGGAGGGTCTGGCTCAGCATCGGAATCCCCTGGGTCAGGGGGGACTGGGGTTTAAATCCAAGGCCCTGGAAACGTCCCTGATCGAGGATCGGCCTGACTTGATCCACCGACCCTGGTACGGCGTTCGAATGGATCCATTGTATCGAGAGGGCATCGTCCCCCGCGTGGAACACGTATCGGGTGTCATAAACCCGGAGCTGGATTGTGCTCGGCAGGTTCGTGGGGTCAAAGAACGCAAACGCGGTGGAGGTCTCCCGGTTGGTTGGGCCTGCGGCGAAGGGAGCGACCATTTTGGCCCCTGGGTATGCGTCGGTGAAATTTGTGTTTCCATCCCACCCGAGCCGATCCCCTTTCAAGTTCGTGTACTCGGGGCGGACCCCCTGTGCGGTTGCGATTCGAAAGAGCAGGTCCGGGTCATGGATGAAGGAGGCCCCGGGTGCATGACGCGGGTTTGTGAAGAGGCTCAGCGGGGTGACGAACAGGGAGCGGCTGCTCCAGACCCTTGTGCCATCGATCCGGTAGCGGTAGGGGGTGAAAGCCCCGTGTGGAATCTCAAGCGACCGCTCCTCCCCGGGCCAGTTGTTGTCGTACACCTGCACGATCGACGAGTCGGGTTTCGGCACCACGGTGACGGCGTTGTTGGTGAGTCCGAACCCATCGAGCACCCGGTACGGATTGATGCAGTGTCCAACGCCGATCCCGCCGGGGTTCAGGCAAAGGATGTAGGCGAAGGGGGAGTTTTGGAGCTTGTGGAGCACGTCCGGCGGATTGCCTCCCAGGGAGGATCCGGTCGTGATCTGCGACAGCACCGAGTCGAGGCCCTCCTGTGAGTATTGGGCCTGCATGTTCACGCGGATCTGGGCCCAGAGGTTCCTGGGCTCGAAGGCATGGAACAGGTCGAATCCAGACCATCGGATCGGACCGTAGGGGCGGCGCTCCGACCCGACCGGCACCCCGTAGTACCCACCGGTGTAGTGGACTCCCGAGGGGCCTCCGCTCAGGGCGTTGTCATACAGGGTCAGCGGGATGCTCCTTCGGTAGAGCTCGAGGCTGGTTCCGGCAAAGCCGTGGCACGATCCGCCATCCGAGGCATCCGAGAGGGCGAGGTAGACCCACCACCAAAACCCGTAATAGAACGGGTCGCGGACCTTGAATGGGGGGGCGGGTATGTACGTGAAGACGTTCTCGCCGTACACGGCTTCGAACTCCTCCGGGGAGGTGCCCGCCCCGATGTTCGCGAACTCGAATCCATGGAGTTGGGGCCAGGTTGGTGGGGTAATCCAGAGCAGTCCACCCGGACCGTCGATGCGATTCCACTCCGGGATGACCCCCGGCCGCGTCAGCCAGCGATCCCGAACCCAGAGGGTCAAGGCCTGCCCCCACCAGAGGGGACCGAGTTCCGGCATTTCGACGTTCACCCATGTCCCTTCCGGGTCCACCGAGACGACGTTCAGCTGAAACGCCTGACCTGCCCCAACGCATCCGGGAACGGCCGGGCCGTTGCAGTTGGATGCGTAGACCTCGATCTGGCTGTGGAGGTTCGTTCCCCCGATGCGCACCACGCCCCCGCCGATCTGTTTCAGGGGAGTTTCCCGCAGAGTCACGATGGGCGTTGGGTTTGTCGGGCTGAGCGAGTTGAGCACGATCGGCCCCGGGGGCGGGATAAGATTGAGAATCAGTGTGTATGAACAGGAGTTTGACCCCGGGCAGAGGTCGTAGAGGAAGTCCGCCGGGCCGTTCGTCGAGGCAGGGTACACTCCGTTCAGGGGCGGGTAGGCCGAGTCCACCCGGTCGCCCGGGATCAGGTCGACCTTCAGGCTCAGGGGTTGCGTCCCCGGGACCAGGGCATCGAAGGAGAGCGAGGAGCCTGGGTTGGTCGGCGATTGGGACTGGCTGATCAAAAGGCCCGTGATCGAGGAGGAGCCGGAACGCAGGGTGACGGTGCGTTGCAGCGCCCGGTCGAAATCGCGCCGGTCGGGATTCCACGAAGTGTAGTCGCGGACGTAAACGGAGAAGAACACCCGCCTGAGGTTTGCATCCACCTCGCCCCCGTAGGTGACTGTCGGCCAGGTGGAGGGTTGTCCCGGGAGGGCATCCGAGGGGATGTTGACGGCGGCCAGCGGGGGGGAGTTTCCGTAGTTCTGCACCATGAGCCGGTCGAGTTGGTTGGTGCCGAGGAGCGAGTGGCGAACCTGCAACTCGACACATGGCGGGTGGAACTCCCCCTGGCAGGAGGCCCTTCCCTCGATCCATGTGGAGGCTCCGCCCGGGACGTCCAGGGTGAATCCGCCGGTCAGGTATTCAGTGCCGATGGCGGTACCGACGAACGGGATTCCGATCGAGAAATCGCCGTTGCCGCGCGTGCTTCCCCCCGAGGCGTTCGGGTCGAAATAGAACGCCAGCCCGGCCGTGTCGATCGAAGCCGGGTAACGAAGGCTTGAGGTGGACAGAAACAGGTTCGGGAAGGCCGCGGTTCCCTGGTACACAAGGTACAGGACGCCGTCCTGGATGTTCTTGCCGTCGGCATACCGAATCACCATCTGCTCCGCTCCTGCATACTCCAGCGGGAGGCTGACCTGGCCATCCGCCACCACGTGGAGGGGGGTGCTGGGGACGACGAGATCGCGTGGCAGGATTCCGAATCCCGAGAGTCGCCATGCGGCCACCTCCGTCGCGGGCTGCATGCTGCTGACCCTCTCTGCCTCCGACCCATCGGCGATCACCGCAACGAGGTTGGGATCATCCCGCAGTTCCTGGAATCGGTTGCCGGCGATCTCGGTCGCGCTTCGGGCGACACGCCAGATCCTCACCTCGTCAAGCCAGCCCCTGAAGGGATACTTTGCGCTCGTGGAGAGCGTGGGGCTCGTGTCGATGCCGACTCCGAGCGGGTTGGTGGGAGTCGATACCGTCGAGGCGAGCGCCTTGTCCCCGGCGAGAACGCCGTCGATGTAGAAGCGAACCCGTGTCCCGTCATAGGTGGCGGCCACATGGCTCCATTGGCGTGCGGGGAGGTCGACGTCGGCATCGGCGGAGAAGCCTCCGCTTCGGTAAAAGCGAAGCCGGGGGCAGAACCCGAGCCAATAGCTGGTCGTGAATCCCTGGCTCACGATCGTCTCGCACCTCTGGGCGTCCTCGCGATAGACCCAAGCCTCGAGGGTGAGCGGGGCCGCCTTCACGATGAACCGCCCGTCGTTCGTGTACAGGACACCGTGAGCTGTGGTTCCGTCGAAGTAGGTGCTCCGGATGACCGGGGGAAGTGCGAGAACGCGACTCCCGATCAGGGTGAGGAGCGCGGTGAGCAGCAATGGCCACGGCTTAAAACGGGGCAGCATAACGAAGAGGAATCTAAACCCGAACCGGCGGTTTGTCCCGGGACGGGATGATGTGGTTGTAAATGACTGGAGCACAGCTTTTTACGCTCCATCGAGCCCCCCAAAAAGGGGGGATGTCCGGTCAGTCAGCCTTCCCTGCCATTCCCCTCCAAGTCTCTATCTTTGTGTTCTATGCGTCCTTTTGCGGCTCCCCCAGGGTCAGGTCGCGGCTCCGCTCTGGATCGACCCGTGCCGGGCCTTTGTGTTCTCTGTGTTCTATCGCGGCTTCCCTCACCGGGTCACTCGGCTGGGTTCCAGACTGGGCCTGGGGTGCGGAACCAGTATGGATCATTCCACTCCTCGGGCTGAACGGGAACGCAGGGCCATTGGGGAACGGAGCTGACGACACCGAGGATGATCGAGGCGCGGCAATCGGTCTCCCCCCCGAGGGCCTTGTGCACAAGGTCCGGGTGTATTCGCCACGCGATGTCCGTTGCAGACACGATGGTGGTGCCGTTTGCGTGCAGCCGCGGATCGCGGGCGAACTCCTCCTTGGCGTAGGTGATGATCCAGAGCAGCGCATGGCGGTCGACGTCCGGGGGTTGCACGCGTCGGGCCCGGAGATACAACGTCGATGCGCGGCTGTTGGCGCGGAATTGGAATGGGGCCCCCTTGATCAAGACGTGAGCGGCCTCGGTTGATCCCAGAAAGTCGCACGAGACCATCGCCTCCACTCCCAACGGACTCAACGCCTGGACCGGCTGCCATGCCCACGAGTGGAGGTTCGTGGAGGACTCGATGGCGTAGTAGCGCCCAGGTTCGCCGGTCAACACCCAGCAAGGGCCTCCTGAGCTTCCGGCGCCCAATCCGGCGTCACAATGGAGGCTGAGCGTGGGAGGGGCTTCCGCTGCAACCAGAGTGACGTGGGCCACGGCGCTGGTGACGGACCCCTCGAGATCCGTAACCTTCACCCGATACTCACCCGCCTGAGCCTCCTGGACGTGTGGAAGAAGGATCGAGGCGAAGGTTTCCCCGGGGAGCTCGATTCCGTTGCGCAACCATTGGTATTTAACCGATGGCCCCTCCATCCCTTGGTCAGGGAAGGGACTCCCCAAAGCGACCACGTGCAGGAAACTTGTTTCCCCGGCCAGGAGGGTTCGATTTACAGGGGATTCCAGAATCTGGGGGCCCCGCGGCATGCTCAGACGGTAGCGTGGGTGGCCGGACTGGTACCCGACCACCTGGAGCAGATAGGTTTCGCCTGCCTCCGCGGTGAAACCGGCGAACGAGTAGCGGGGAATAAACTGTCCGTGCTCGCAGACCCCGACCGGCTGGATCACCGGGCTGACTTGGAGCGGCCACGAGTCAAGGGGACTATCCTTCTCTCTCCAGACGGCCAGGATCGCGCCGCATTCGTTCGAGGGGTCGCGCGCATCCACCTGATCCCGGCGGACCACCACGGTGCCGGTGCGGGGTGCGGTCCACGTCCACCAGCGGGAGGCCAGGGGGGAGGTTCCTGGATCGACGCAGAAGCGGAGTGTGGGGTCGGCGAGCGGCTCCATCCGAAATGCCCCGCCTGGACCGACCTCCTGACGCTCGATCGTGGCCTCCGCCAGGTCGACGTCCAGCAACAGGTCCTCGCCGCTCAGCGGGGAGCGGTTGACGAAGTTGTCGTTGGCGGGCGGGGCTGCCTGGCAGTCAGGTGCGAGATGCAGGACGAGGAGGGGGAGAAGGAGGAGGGGGGCAACTTGAAGCAACGGCACGCGGCTGTGCCTCGGGTTTAGTGGGAGTTTCAACCGGTCCATGGCGTTCCTCTTTGTTCACGGGCGCACCGCGTCGTTGCGGTATGGAGGGCTTATTGCATGGGCGGGTCAGGAACACAACTCCGCAGGCGGCCTCTGGCGCGAGCGTATTCAGGGTCGGGCCCTGGATGAGGACCGCGAGGGAGGGCCGTCGGGGTGAGCTCGGAAGGGGGGGAGCTACGGGCGCGCGAGGAGGGGGACCGCTTCCGTTCTGAGAGTCCCCCTTCCGGAGGGTTCACGTCGACGGATCCGGGGGGCTCCCTGAGGTCTCGTTACCTCGCCTCCACAGGGAAGGAAGGAGAGGGGCTGGCGAGTGGTTTTGTTGCCGTGTGTCGGGATCCGCCCGCACCCGGGTTTAGTCGCCCCCGGGCCTTCGCACACCCCATCTCGAAGCTTGCCAGGAGGGGTCCTCCTGATAGTGTTAAAGTAGTTCCTTTTCAAGGGGTTTGCGTGTGCATCGACACCTCCCGCAGGGAAGGAGAGATGTAGATGTGCCATGCGTAAATTCATCCGTAGACTCACCCCGCTCCCCGGTCCCTTCCTGCTACTCATCCTGCTGACCGGGGCCTCCCCGATGCTGGGGCAGCTCATTGACATCACGCAGCCGGGGGACCCCATCGTACCGACCTCCAGCAACAGCCCCGGTCGCGAGGGGGTCCTGAATGCGATTGACGACACGCAGGCGAAGTATCTGAACTTCGACGGCGCGGGGGGGCAAAAGCCGGTCGGCTTTACCATCTGGCCCCGGATCGGCCTCTCGGTCGTGAGCGGCCTGAGGTTGACCTCGGCCGACGACGCACCGGAGCGGGACCCGGCGTTCTATCGAATCGAGGGCTCGTACGACGGAACCACGTTTGTGCCGGTGAGCGCGGGAGCGGTCGCCCCGTTTACCGGTCGCTACCAGAGGCAGACGCTCTTGTTTCCGAACGAGTTTCCCTACCTGGCGTACCGGGTTCTGTTCACTGCCCCGGCCAACCCGGCCACCGCGAACAGCATCCAGATCTCCGAGGTCGAACTCCTGGGAATTGCCTCCCCGCTCATCAACATCTTCCGACCCAACGACCCAATCGTCGCCTTCTCTGCCAACAGCCCGGGGATCGAGGGAGTGCGCAACGTCATCGATGGGACGCAAGCCAAGTACCTGAATTTTGACAAGCTCAACACCGGGTTCACGGTCACTCCCTCGATGGGGGGAAGCCGGGTGGCCGGCTTCGTCCTGACGTCGGCGGGGGATGCCCCTGAGCGGGACCCCGCCAGCGCGCTTCTGGAGGGATCGATTGATGGGGTCCACTTTGAGCCGATATGGTCGCACGCCCTCCCTGCTTTTGCGGGGCGCTATTCCCGCGTATACGTTTTTTTCTATAACCGCCGGTCCTACGCCGCCTATCGCGTGACATTTCCGACGGTGGTCAACCCCGCCTCGGCGAACAGCATGCAGCTGGCTGAGATGGAGTTGCTCGGGACGCCCGCCGAGCTTGTCGCGAACATCCTCCAGCCGGGAGACCCGATCGTGGCCAGTTCCAGCAACAGCCCTGGTGCAGAGGGAGTGCTGAACGCGATCGATGGCACGCAGGCGAAGTATCTGAACTTTGACGGCGGGGGAGGGGCGAAGCCGGTTGGGTTCACCGTGTTTCCGCGTGTCGGAGCCTCCCTGGTGACAGGCGTTGCCGTGACCTCGGCGGGCGATGCCCCGGAGCGCGATCCCGCCAACTGCACCCTGGAAGGTTCGTACGACGGCAAAACATTCTCTCCCATCGTCTCAATTGGCTTTCTCCCCTTCACCGGGAGGTATCAGCGGCAGGTCGTGATGCTCGACAACGAGGTGCCGTACGCCGTGTACCGGGTCATGTTTCTTGCACCCGCCGCGCCCAACCTGGCGAACAGCATTCAGGTCTCCGAGGTGGAGCTCCTTGGGGTGATTTCCCCCCTGACTGACGTCACCAGCCCGGGTGATCCGATCTCGCCCAGTTCTGCCAACAGTCCGTCCGGCGCCCTGGTGACCGGAGCTTGATCTTCCCTGCGGTGACCGACCCGCTGAAGGCCACCGGGATGGAGATCGGCGAGGTGGAGCTTCTCGGTACGATGGCTGGCACTTCGGCAATGTTTCCTCCTGCACTGACGATCTCGCGTGAGCAGGGGGCGATCCGAGTTTCCTGGCTGCCGGGGTATGCGAACTACCGCCTGCAGGCCTCGACCACTCCGGCCGGAGCTGTTTGGGAGGACCTTCCTGGGGTTGGGGAACGGAGTTATCTGGACCCGAAGCCGAGCGGGCGGAGGTTTTTCCGGATGTTGCACCGGTAGAAGGGCCGTCTGGACCTGAGATCCCCACCGTCGTGCGTCCCGGGAAGCGAGAGGGAGGCCTTAGCGCCGCTTTCCCCGTCCTGCGAAGCCTCGGCGTGATCCTGGTTGACTGGCTGGTCCCGGATGGGGGAGGTTCCGGCATCCCGTCAGCCTTGCGAGCTGTTGTTCCTGGGGGCTGCACCGGGAGGAATTGGATGAACATCCGACCTGCCCAACCGACGGATGCGCCGGAGATCCCCCGGCTCACGGGTGTGATCGGCTACAGCACGTCCCCCGAGGTGGTCGTGGGCCGACGCGACCGGCCGCTTTCCAGCGTGTTTTCCGAAAACCTGCGTCCGCGCCGATCCAATCGCCTCAGCAACCTCAACCTCGCCCCGATGAATCCCCCCATCAAATGGCTCCTGTCGCTCATCTTGGCCGCGCTCGCGAGCGCGGGTCCACTGGTCGCCGAGCCCCACAAAACTTACCCGGCGATCGATGACACCTCCTCGGTCGAGCCGGGGGGGGATCGTGTCATCCGGCTTGCCGTCGACTTGAAAGCCTCTCCGCTGGAGGTGTGGCGCACCCTGACGACCGCCGAGGGATGGCGGAGCTACGCGGTGGCCTTCGCCCGGATGGAGATGAAGGTCGGGGGAGTCATCGAGACCAGCTACAACCCGGCTGCCAAGCCTGGCGACCCGGACAACATCCGAAACGAGATCGTTGCGTACATCCCGGGGAGGATGCTCGCCATCCGATGCGTCCAGGCCCCCAGGGACTTCAAGCACAAGCAGGAGTTTTTCGCGACGTCGACCGTGTTTGAGCTCCTGCCGGTCGAAGGGGGAAAGACCCGCATGCAGCTGACGGCCGTGGGATACCGTCCAGGGGAGGCCTACGACGAGCTGTTCAAGAGCTTTCGGTGGGGAAACGCCTATACACTGGAAAAACTCCGCGCCCTGTTCGATCCCCCACCGCCGGGGCAGGGGAGGGAGTCTTCCACCTCCACGAAATGGTAGCCTGATGCCGGACTGGTTCTATCGCACGGTCTCGCGCCCCATCCTTTTCACGCTTCCAGCGCGCCAAGCGCGTGGGGTGGCGGTGGGGGTTATGGGCGCCCTGTCCAGGATTCCCTGCCGGGTGGGAGCCATGCTTATCGACCTTCTTGGTCACATGCAGCCCCCCGCTCATCTCGCTGGTTGCTTATCGGGAGTCCGTGTGGCTGGCCCCGTCGCACTAGGGAGCCTGGTGGATCCGAAGGGGGAGGCGGTCCGCGCGTGGGACCGTTTCGGATTCGGGTTTCTGGAAGTCGGCCCGATCCGGTCCGAACCCATCCAGGGAGGAGGGCTCCTCCAGGATGCCAACGCGGGGACTGTGACGCTGGGCTTGCCCCAGCCGGGGGATTCGGTCGAGGCCCTCGTCAACCGTCTTGAGTCCGGTGCCAATGGGATTCACACCCCATTGGTGGCGCGTATTCTGGTGGAAGGGGATGTTGCTCCCCACCGGGCGGCCACATGGGTGGCGGACTGCGTGCAAAAGCTTCAGCCGCTTGTCGCGGGTTTTGCCATCGAGTGTGAGCCGGACGTCGCTAGAAACGAATGGCACGGGCGGGAGTGGGAGGGCTTTTGGACCCGACTCCAACAGCTCATTTCTGCAGCAAAGCCTCCAGCCCGGGTTTGGTGGGTGCGCCGGCTGGACCAGTGTGCCACCTTTGGAAATCTGCAGGCGGCCGAGGGCCAGGCACTGTTGGCCGGAGTACTCCTTGAGGCCAGGACTTTGGGTCCCGCGGGTTTGGTGTGCGGGGGAGTCGATGAGGCCTCAGTCATTGATGCTGTGCGGGCGCTTCGGGCTGGGCTGGGTGCTGGGCGGTCGCTGATCGTCGCTTCGGGGCTTTCCACACCAGGCCAGGCCGTCAGGCTCCTGCGAGCAGGGAGCGATGCGCTCCTGGTCGACACCGGCATGGTCTTTTCGGGGCCGGGGCTCCCGAAGCGGATCAACGAGGCCGTTGCAACCACCCGTTCGAATCCTCCCTCAATCGGGCCAGCGTCCGACGAGGGCTCCATCTTTCGGTTCTCCTGGCTCTGGACGCTCCTGCTCGGGGTCGGGATGTTCACAGGTTCAATGCTGGCCATCTGGTTCGCCCTGACGAGAGTGGTGCTTCCCTACGACGAGGTCTACTGTGGGCTGACGCGCGGTCAACTCGCGGCCCTGAACCGGCACCTGCTCCCTTTCATGGCCCACGACCGGATGATCCTCGCCGGGACGATGCTGAACATCGCCGTCCTGTACCTTTGCTCCTCCTGGTTCGGGATCCGGCGGGGGCGGCATTGGTGTCGGACCGCTGCTGCCTGCTCCGCCGGAGCCGGGTTCCTCAGCTTTTTCCTATTCCTTGGGTTTGGCTACTTCGATCCGTTCCATGCCTTTGTCACAACGGTTCTGTTTCAGCTCTTCGTCCAGGGCCTTGTGGGTCGGGTGGCTCCGACGACGTTGCCCGACCAAGGGGTGGAGTGGGCCGAGACGGTGGAGTGGCGGATGGGACAGTGGGGGCAGCTCGTTTGGGTCGTCCATTCTGTGGGGTTGTTGCTTGCTGGAGTGACGATCTCGGGGGTGGGAATCGCCGACGTGTTGATCTCCACGGACGAACGCTACCTCGGGATCAGCGTGGCGGAGCTTCGCGTGGCAGCTGGTCGGGTGCTTCCCTTGATCGCGCAC
>DMJJ01000093.1 GCA_003452185.1 Verrucomicrobiales bacterium
TAGACACCGACGTCAGGAGGTGTGGCTCGCGCAGAGCGAGCCCGTCCCACGGCCGCCGGGCCGGGGGACGCATCCCCCCATGCTCAGCTGGGGTGGAAGGGCATGCTCCCGCCCACGACCTCGTGACCTCGGTCGCTACAGAAGGGGGAGGAACGGGAAGGGATGCGGAGAATCAGGGGGAGGAGCGATGCATCTCCCGCTCACGGAGCCAGGCAAAGATCACGGGAGTGACGATCAAAATATGCACTAAACTGCTCAGCATCCCCCCGATCACCGGCGCCGCCAAAGGACGCATCACCTCCGACCCCGTGCTGCTGCTCCACATCACCGGAAGCAACCCCACCACGGCCGTCGCGACCGTCATCACCTTCGGCCGCAGGCGCAGCTTAGCCCCCTCCTTCACCGCCTGAATCAGGTCGGCCCGGTTGAACGCCGCCCCCCGCTCCGCACGCCGCTTCTGCAACGCCTCCTCCAGGTACACCACCATGACGATCGCAGTGGAGATCGCCGTCCCAAAGAGGGCGATGAACCCGACCCAAACCGCCACGCTGAAATTGTACCCCAGCAGGAACTGCAGGAAGACCCCGCCGCTCAGGGCGAACGGGATGGCAAGGAAGACATGCGCCGCTTCCTTGAGTGAATTGAAGACAATGAACAGGAGGAGAAAAATCACCCCCAGCACCGTCGGCAGGATCAGGCCGAGGGTCCGCTGGGCATGGATCTGATTCGCGTACTGGCCCGCCCACTCGAGGGTCATCCGGGGCTCGAGCTTGACCTTGTCCGCGATCTCCCGCTGGGCCTCCTTCACAAAGCCGCCAAGGTCCCGGCCGACGACGTTGGCCTGCACATAGGCCTGGAGGCGCCCGTTCTCGCTCGTGATCTCGCTCGGCCCCACTACGCGCCGGACCCGCGCCACCTGGCCCAGGGGGACCGCCTTGCCGGTGGGGGTGAAAACCAGCGCATCCGACAGACGCTCGATCTCGTCCCGGTCGTCCCGCTGGAACCGCACCTGGATCGGGAATCGCTGCCGCCCCTCGATCGACGTCGTGATGTTCTTTCCCCCAAGGCCGGTCTCCACCACATCCATGACGCTTCGGGCGCTGAGGCCGTACCGGGCCATCGCGACGCGGTCAACCTCGATGTTCACGTACGGCTTGCTCTGGGATCGCGACGGCGCCACGCCGGCCGCCCCGGGCACCGTCCGCAAGACCTGCTCCACCTCGAACGCCTTCTTCTGGAGCGACTCCAGGTCCTCGCCGAAAATCTTCACCCCCACCTGCGCCCGGATCCCCGTGCTCAACATGAGGATCCGTCCCTCAATCGGGTGAAGGAACCCTGGGACATACCCCGGCGCCTGGCTGAGTCGCTCGGTCAGCTCCTCGACCAGCTTCTCGTGCGTCATCCCGGCACGCCACTCCGACTCCGGCTTCAGTTCGATGGTGGTCTCGATCATCTCCACCGGGGCGGGGTCGGTGGCGGTTTCGGATCGCCCGAGCTTCCCGGCGGCCGACTGCACCTCGGGCACCTGCTTCATTACCTCGTCCTGCCAGGCGATCAGCCGCTTGATCTCGCTGAGCGAGATGCTTGGCAGCATCACCGGCATGAAGAGGAGGCTCCCCTCATTCAACGTCGGCATGAACTCGCTCCCGATCCCGCGAGCCACCTTGGCCGCCCGGGGAAGGTGCATCGCCTCGAGCCGCTTGGAGACCGGGAGCGGCAGGCCGAACGCCAGCACGAGGGCCACGGCGAGGACTCCCGCCGCCCCACCGAGCGTCACCCGACGATGGGCGAGCGCGTACTCGAGCACCGGCTCATACCATCGGAGGAGGCGGCTCATGAGCCAGTTCTGCGACTCGGGACGGAACGGGCCCTTCACCAGGAAGGAGCAGAGCACCGGAACAATCGTGATCCCCAGGATCGTCGACCCGGCCATCGCGAACGTCTTGGTGAAGGCGAGCGGGTGAAAGAGCTTCCCCTCCTGTCCCGCAAGCGTGAACACCGGGATGAAGGAGAGGATGATGATGAACATCGCAAAGAAGATCGGCCGCCCGACCTGCCGGGCCGCCTCGAGCGTGATCTGCAACGTCTCCTCCGGGGTAAGACGCCCTCCGGCCCCCTTCAACGCCTCGTGCCGCTCACAGTGGCGGATCACGTTCTCCGTCATCACAATCCCGGCGTCCACAAGGACCCCGATGGCGATGACAATGCCGCTCAACGACATGATGTTCGAGGCGATGCCGAACTGCCGCATCATGATGAACGAGACCAGGATCGAGACCGGCAGCGGGAACGTGACGATCAGGATGCTGCGGAAGTGCCAGAGGAAAAGAATATGCGCCAGGGCCACCAGGAGGATCTCCTCCGTGAGCGCCCGCCTGAGGGTGTCGATCGATCGCCGGATCAGGGAGCTCCGGTCATAGAACGGCCGGATGCTGACCCCGGCCGGAAGGCTCGGGCTGATCTGGGCGATCTTCTCCTTCACCCGCTCGATGACCGCCAGGCCGTTCTCCCCGTTCCGCATCACCACCACCCCGCCGACGACTTCGCGTCCGTTGACGTCGAGGGCTCCGCGACGAAAATCCCCGCCCAGCTGGATGTGGGCGATGTCGCGCAGGTAAATGGGGGTCCCGCCGCTCTCCTTCAGCACGACGTTCTCGAGATCCGACACCGATTTCACCAGGGCAAGTCCCCGGACGATGAACTCCATCCCGCTCTCCTCAATCACCTTGCCGCCAACGTTGAGGTTACTCTCCTGAACCGCCTTCAGGACATCCTCCAGGGAGACCTGCAGGGTCCGCATCTTGGCGGGAGAGACCTCGATCTGGTATTGGCGGACGAACCCGCCGATGCTCCCGACATCCGCCACCCCGGGCAGTGCGTTCAGCTGATAGCGGACGAACCAGTCCTGGAGCGCACGCAGCTGGGAGAGATCGTACCCGCCGTTGGGGGAGGCCTTCGGATCGACCTCGAGATAGTACTGGTACACCCAGCCCAGACCCGAGGCGTCGGGCCCCATCTTTGGCACCACCCCCTCGGGGAGGATCCCCCCGAGGTAGTTCAGGCGCTCGAGCACCCGGGAGCGGGCGAAGTAGTTGTCGATCTGGTCCTCGAAGATGATCGTGATGAAGGTGAAGCCGAACATCGAGGAGGCGCGCACGGTCTTGACTCCGGCGAGCCCCTGGAGGTTGACCGAAAGCGGGTAGGTGACCTGGTCCTCGACCTCCTGCGGGCTTCGGCCCGGCCAGTCGGCGAAGACCACCACCTGGTTTTCGCTCAGGTCGGGGATGGCATCGACCGGCGTCTTGTAGACCGAGTAGATGCCGGAGCCGATGAGGAACAGGACCGCGCAGACCACCAGCAGGCGGTTTCGAAGCGACCACTCAATGAGACGGTTGATCATGTGCTGGCTATTTCACTTCCTCACCGCAGTTGAGCATCTTGGCTCCGAAATACGGGTTCAGGAGCGGGCCCTTGGCCTGCATCCAAAGACCGGGCTTGGGGGCCATCGGACAGTGATACAACTTGAGGGCGGCAAACGCTCCCCCCTGTTTCCGCGCCGAGCGGGTCAGCTCGACGATCGCGGTGCTGAACGGGCCGAACTGGAGCCGCGCTTCAGCCAGATCCTTTGCAGCGGAGCCGGGAAGAAGCGTTACGAGCCGGGTCAGGAGCGGATTCCAGGGGTGGGGAGAAGGGATTCCCGCCGGGAGCTGGGCGAGGAGGGCCGGAGCGGCAGCGGCCTCCTTGTTGTAGGCCTCAAGGTTGTCGCTCGAGAGGGCTGAGGAGAGCCGGTCGGCCAGCGAGAGGACCTGCACCACCTGATGGGACTGGACCTCGGAAAGCATTTCTCCCTTCAACGCCTCCTCCTGTCGCTGGCGAATCTCGGCGCTGCGAAGCTCCT
This sequence comes from Verrucomicrobiales bacterium, assembly GCA_003452185.1. Lineage (GTDB taxonomy): Bacteria > Verrucomicrobiota > Verrucomicrobiia > Limisphaerales > UBA11320 > UBA11320. The sequence goes on from DMJJ01000093.1 coordinate 3,899, forward strand.
CCGCCCGCACCCAGGCGAGGTCCCCCTCGTGGGTTCGTCCGCCGTGAAACTCCCCATCCGCGTTCAGCCGGGCTCCCGGGGCGAGCCGGGGATTCCGGTGAGGGCTTGCCGGGGTGCCGGGCATCGGGGCGTTGGTCCCCCGCCCGGCGGCGGGGGTTGGGGCAGGTGACGGCATGGGATGATCCCCCATGTCCGGGGCCATCCCTTCGGGAGGACGTCCCGTCGCCGCAGGAGCCTTGGGCGGCATGGCGGCCCCCGGCTTCATCGGCTCCGCGGGAATCCCGACCAACTCCCGGGCGACGCCGCCGGCCCCGGGTCCGGTGGGGATGACTTCCATCGGCTCCTCGGCGGAGGCCGGCTCGAAGATCGCCTGCTGGTTGAACTGCGTCTGCGCGTCGATGAGCATGTTGCCGCTCGTAACAACCTTCTCCCCCTCCTCCAGGCCGGCCAGGATCTCCCAGCTGTCATCCCCCTGACGCCCGAGACGGACCTTGCGTCGCTCAAAACCACCGCCCCCCTTCGCCACATACGTGTAGGCTTGTCCCCCGGGGTAAATCACCGCGCCACGGGGCACGGCCAGGGCGTCGGGGATCTCCGCCAGGACCCGTCCGTCGGCATACATCCCGTATCGAAGGAGCCGCTGCTTCTGGCCGTTGACCTCGACGATCGGATTCTGGACCTCCGCCCGAACCTTGACCGACCGGGTGGCGTCGTTGAGCACGGGCTCCAGAAAGGAGACCACGGCGGTGAAGGTGCGCCCCGGGATCGAGGGCAACGTCACCTCCAGCTTCTGCCCCAGCTGGAACCACGGCAGCTGACGCTCGTAGACATCGAACCGGAACCAAAGGGCCGAGGCGTCGACAATGGTAAGGAGCTTCTCCCCCTCGGCCACGTACTGGCCGGCATAAACATGCCGCTCGGTGACGGTCCCTCCCATCGTCGCCAGAAGGTCGCTGTAGTACGGGTCGGCCTCCTGCATCCGGCTCCCGGCCCCCGTCCCCCGCTGGGCGGCGAGGCGGGCCCGGAAGACGTAGCGTCGCTTCTCCTGCGCGAGCTCCGGGCTGTAAAACGTGATCAGGGGCTGCATCTCCGCGACCTCCACCCCGGCGAACGGGACGGCGAGGGACTCGACGCGACCGGCTGCCGGCGCGGAGAGCACGGTCTTCTTCGACTCGTTCGCTTCAAGCGTTCCCGCCACCCTCAGGATCCGGCCGATCGTTTTACGATGGATCTCCTCCGTCTGCACGTTCAGCACCGTAATGCTGTTCGAGCTGAGCGAAAGGACGTGGTCCGCGGAGGCAAACCCGGCCTGACCCTCGTAAATCGGCGTCAGGTCCATGAAGCAGATCGTGCACTTGCCGGGATGGTCCGACTTGATCCACGGATGCATCGAGTCCTGGTAATAGGCGATGCGGCGATCCTGTCCCTTGTGGTCCCCGCAGCCGGGCAGCAGGGCGAGCACGGCGACCAGAAGCAGGAGCGTCCGAACGGGGAGGCGCGCCACGGATCCCACCCGGGAGCTCGCTCCGGGCCCCGGTCGCAGGTTCGTATCGAGAGGCATAAGGGGAGTCTTCTACTCAACCGTGAGACTTGTCACGACCGTATCCCCCATGACAAGGGAGACGCGGCTTCCGCTCTTCAGCTTTCCCCCCTGGTTGGAAACCATGCTGAAGTAGGTCCGGCCCTGCATCAGTTTGGAGGAGGAGGGGGGAAAGGCTCCCTCGCGGGGGGGCGAAGGCATCTGAAGCTTGGCCCCGGTGTCGAGGTCGACGAGGTAGGCGGTGGTCTTGCCGTCGGCCAGCTTCCGGGCCTTGTCGACATCGGTCACCTTGAAGCGGACATCCACGATGGTATTGGCCATCGAGAGCCGGATGGCGCTGACCTGAAATCCGTAGGTCGACTCGGTCGATTGGCCGGTGTTGCGCCACCCGGGGTTCGGATCAGGGAGCGGGCGCATCGGGGCGATCGGGTTGGTCCCCGAGGGATGCCATCCCCGAATCGGCTCCGGCGGGCGTTCCTCGGCCTGCGCGGCGGCCGCGGCCGCCAGCGCCTCCTGTCGACGGGCCTCCTGGGCGCGACGCACCTGGATCACCAGAAACACCCCGGCGACGAGGACCACGACCCCCACAGCGCCGAGGATCCATCCCTTGCGTGAGCCCCCTCTCGCATCCTGCTGATTCTGCATCTTTGTTTCCTTTTCTCCTACCGTCACACCGGGCGCTTCGCCCCCTCCAATACATCCCTTCGTCAGACGGGGCGGCGCTCAAATTGCTCCGGGTTTTCCGGAACTTGCCGACTTGCCGGCCGCCAGGTCTCGTCGGCTCGATCGTCGATTCACCGCCACCGGACGGCCTCAATGCGACACCCTCCCCGGCACCCAGACCCGAAGGCCGGGGTCTCCCAGGAGGGTTATCTCATAGTAACACCAACGGTACGTCATCAATCCGGACGTTTCAACCTGCCCCACCAAGAGTTCACGCCCGCGCTGGAGCGCGTTCCCAAGGGGTACATCGGCTTGTCCGGCAAGCTGTTGAAGGAGGTTTCGCTGGAATTCACCCGCGTACAACAGGGGATGCTTCGGATCAAACCAGCCGAGATGCGAGTTCAGAAGGGCCGCCACGGCGCCCGCCCGGGGGAGCTTCACAAACTCCTCCCCAATGCAATCGGGGGAGAACTTGTCGTTGTCGAATCGGCCGGAGTTGCATCCGATGCTGTAAATCAGGAACGGGCTGCTGTTGCTCAGAGGGGCGAGGTCCGCCCCCTCCAACCGCATCATGGTCGAGGGATCCCCATGCCCGTTGTACAACACGAGATGCGGGGATCGATTGAGCGCCGCCAACGAGTCGGCACCCGACCACTTGGGCTCCTTGCCGGGACGATCATCCAGCCACTCAAATTGGTAACCCGGGAGGGCCGCCACCACGGGGTCGAACATGTCAGCCCCCTGGGCCGGGCCGGTGGGAAAATCCCCCAGGAACGCTCCCATGAGAAGGACATTGGTCCAGCCGACCGGCGGCGCCGCCCGGTAACGAAGCTGCTTCTCAACAAACGCGGCAGCCTCCTCCGGGGTATCGACCGGGGCCCGGCCGACGGCAATCTCGGCGAGGAGGTCGACGTCCGCATCCCCTTCCCCATCCATGACTTCCCCCCAGCGGCTGTCCCCTGTGCGGTTCCAGGAACCGTCGAGGCAGGCAAAATAGAGGTCGCACGGCAGCGTGGAGTCGCGCGGGGAGGCCCCCCGGGGAATGAAGGCATATCGGCACGGGACGGAGGTGGTGTCCCCGCCAAGCAGCAGGTAGCGGAGACCCGAGTTCGTGTAACTCTGCCGAAGATGGTTCCGCATCTTCTCCGCGAGATCCCGCCCCGGAGTCGTGGAGGCGATCTCCTCCAAGGCCACGGTTGCGGCGGTAAGCCCCTCGCGTCGCTTTTGTTCGAGGAGCGGCTGGAACGAGGCGACGAGGTTCGACGGGGTGAGGATCAGGTAATCGATCCGGCCTCCCGCGGGCGCGGAGGGGGAGGTCGGGGAGGCCAGGGAGCGGAGCGTGGCTTCCAGGTCGGCCGGGTTGTCGATGAACCCGGCGAGGGCGCGGCGGGTTTCTGACGGGTCGAGCGGGCGGATCGACGGGAAGCGCGGATTCTCCGGGGGAGCCGGGGTGAGACGGGCCCGCAGGAGGAGCTCGGGGTGGAAGAGGGCGGTTCGTTTCGACGGCAGGTATTGGGCCGGGAAGAGCCGGATCACCGCGATGTCGATTCCGGCCTTCCGTTGCACGGTGGCAAGTTCGGCCAGGAGCGGCGGGAACGGGGTCTCGCTGGAGTACAGGGCGGGAAGTCCGTCCGGCGTGGCCGAGGCTCGGGCACGGGGAATGCCCGATTGCAGGCCGGGAGGGCCGCCATGTTCCAAGGTGCCCACTCCATCGAGGGCGATCGGGGGAAGCGGGTTGGCTACCGAGAGCCCCTCCTTCTTCAGGGTGAAGCCGGGCGGCAGCGCCAGGCGCACCGTTCGGAACGGGAGAGCCGGCTCCCCTGCCCTGTGGGTCAGATCGCATCCTGCGATCTGAAGGTGCGACTCCGTCGCGGGGCCCTGGATCGTCGGCTTCTCGAAGCGGACGAGGAGTTGGAGCTCCTGGCCCGGCGGCGATGCCGCCGGGAGGGCTTCTGCTCCGGGCAGAAGCGAGGCTGGTGCAAGAGTTAGGAAGAGAAGGGCAGACAGGAACCGCAGAGTGGAAAACCTCGCTGAAGAATGGAGGGGCCTGGAGGCTGGGGCTCCTGGATCAACACATCGGCATCCATGCGCTGTTGGCATCGGGTGGGGAGGGAGTTACTCCACGGTGAGTCCTCCGGCCTTGAAATCGCCGATGACGATGGTGACCTTGCTCCCGGCGTGGATGGTTTTGCCACGGTTGGCGAAGAACATGAAGTAGATGCTTCCCTTCTTGGGGGCACGGGAGGTCTGCCGGAGCGGGCCGGTTTTGTCATCCGTGGGAACGACGAACCGGTGGCCGCTCGCCTCGTCGAGGAGGTAGGGCTTCACCTCCCGCTGGGTCAGGGAGAAAGCCTTTACCGGGTCGAGGACCCGGTAGCGAAAATCGATCATCATCCCGCCGGCGGAGGTGGAGATCCGGGTGATCTCAATGCCCCACTTCTCGGCGATCGCCTCCGGTGTGGTGAGGGCCGGGAGGGAATTGGTGGAGGGTGGGGTGACGGCGGGCCTGGCAACGGGAGCCGGTGGGGATGGGCTCCCCTTCGCCTTGGGAGCAGCAGCGGATGCTGTCGACGGGGCTGTGGGAGCGGCGGTCGGTGCCGGAGCCTCCGCACCTGACGACCAGTAGAGGGAGAGCGAGACCAAAAGGCCGGCCCAAAGGGAGACGATTCCCCGGAACAAGGAACCCGGCCAGCGAGTCGGGCATTTCAGGAGCAAGGGTCTCATGATCATCAATTCCGCCGCGGCCGCAGGCCGCCCCCGGAGTCTTCCGCAGGAAGACTCCGTAAGGGAATCCATCGGCACACCGGGCCATTACGTAAGACAGCCCCCTCCCTGTCAAGGGAGGGGGCTGGGTGAAACAAAACGCTGCTAGGGTGAACTATCCCGGTCAGTTGGGACCAACGAGGATGGTCACCGACGGATTGATGTTACCCTGGGTCGCCGCGGTGTTGGCGGTAATGTTAGGGCCAGACCGCCGATCTGTGGCGTATACGAACCAGTTCACATTCGGAGAGCGGGTTCCGTTCACCGTCGGGCTATAGCCAAACTGTGAGGCAAACGTGCTCGCGTCGGGGGCGATCGTGAACGGCGAATAGGGCAACCCTGTGCTAAACGCCGCAGGTCCTTTGTTTGCAGGAAGGAAACTCGCCGTGGTGGTGGTGAGCCCGTTGCCGAGTCGTTTGTCCGACGTGCTTCCGAACGGGGCGTTCGTGCCATTGTCACTGAAGGTCATGTTCAGGGAAGAAAGTACTGTTGTGTTGCCCAGCAGAGTCACGAGACTTCCTACCTGAGTGGGGGGGTAGCTCAATAACCCGCTACCGGTGTAAGCGGCATTATCAGCAACACCCGACTGCCCAATCCCGCTCATGAGAACCAGGTTACCGAAGGAGTTAGCCGAGGTGATGCCGGTGTTGACCGTTGCGGTGGAGGCCAGCAGCATCACATCGACATCGTTGGGCCTCGGGTGAACCAGATTCACGGCGGCCGATACACCCTGGATCCGGGCGTTCGCCGGGTAGTCAATCGGGCCCGGGATTACACGAGGGAACGTAGCGGTATTCCCTAATCCAGCATTTGAGAAATTGCCTCTGTCAGTGTTTCCACTAGCGAGGAACGATTCCTGCACGCGCCAAGCAATAGGAGCGCTTTGAGCGGTGATGCTGGGATTCACCGCCGAGAGTGTGGACGGGAAGCTGTAGCCAGGGAAGGCGACCACCACCACGTAATTGCCGACATTGGTTCGAGCTTGCCCGACGGACGTACGGGTGCCGATACCCAGCGTGCTTGCACCGGAGCCGATAATCGAATAGCTCCCTAGGACTTGGGAATCCGCGAGGCTCGCCCCGTCCTTATACCAGTGGTAAGTCAGAGCAGTGTCGGCGGGGAACCCGGATGCCGCCAGTGTGAATCCCTTGACAGCGGAGTTTTGTGCCAGCGGGTTGTTGCCCGTTGCGATGACAAGCGTGGGTGTAGAGACCGTTGCCTGAGCTCCCGAAGCCGGCGGGAACGGAGAACCAGCGAACGTCGTGGTATACGGCGTCACCACGATGCTGCCGATCGACGGAGCCGCAGGCAGGTCAACGGCAAAGCTAAACGCCGCGCTGGTAACCCCGGTGACCGGGACAGCCGCATTGAAGGCGATCGCCCGGTAGCTCCCCGCATCGGCCAACTGAGCATAGTCGAACTGCAGGGCGCCATACGTCAGGCCTGCGGTCACCCCCGTTACAGCGTGGACGTAGGAGGGGGGCGTGTAGGCCACCCAGTTCCCGGACACCAGCCGCTGCCAGCTCCATGTGATCGGCACCGTGGCGTCGGCGTTGTCGACCGTGACACGGAGTTCGAACGCCGTGGAATGGTCGAGCGGGTTGGGGGTGATCACCCCGTTCGCGGGCGTGAGAACCAGGTGAGGCGCGATCGGGTTGACTGTCAGGATCGCCTTCTGGCTGGTCAGGTCGGTCTGGCCCGCAGCCGAGACGACGACGTAGAAGCTCGCGCCGTTGTCGGTGGTATAGCTGACGTTCGGCACGTTGAGGCTGAACGTGGCAGACGGGGCGGAGGAGTTCTGTGTCGCGATGGGCGAAGAGCCACCGGTCCGATACCAATTAGCCGTGAGCGCCACGGAGAGAGGGTTGAAAACCGTCGCATCAAAGTGCGCGGTGGCTCCGTTGTTGACGGTGATCGACTGAGGCTGGCTCGAGAAGAGGATGCGGCTCCCGTTGACGTGGAGGTAGGTATACATACCGCCGTCCGGGGCATTCTCGTTCACGAGGCCGAGGCGGCGATCGTAGACCGCGATGAACTGCTCGGCGGCGAAGTTCTTGGTCCGGTCCGGGTTCAGGGCCACCGGGACAGTCCAGAGGGCATCCACCGTCTTCATCGCGGGAAGGAAGACGGAGTAGGAATCGCGCGGGAACTTGTAGAGCTTCGCATCCTCAGCGATGAGGTGCAGGTCACCGGCGTCGACGAGGGTCGGAACATGAGCATCCATGCCGGCGTTGAGGAAGCGGAGCAGGAGCGTGGAACCGGCCTTAAAGGCGGCTGAGGTCGCCAAGGGAGTTGCCTGGGCCGACTTGAGCTGGTTCGGATCATACGCCTTGCCGTTTACCAGGAAGTAGCGCGGGCTGGAGCGCACCGTGCTGCTCATGGTGTTCATGGTCGGCGGGGTCAGCGCAGGATAGGTCGCCTGCAAGCGCTGAAGGCCCTCCTGCATGATCGTCCGATTCAGATGGACGACAGCGGTCTTGTGCGGAGCGCTGCTGATCGGTGTGTCCCAAAGCGGGGTGGTTGCCAATTCAGCGAGGGCTGCGGGCGAGAGCCAGGCTTCATACGAAGGATCGGCGATGGAGGGCCCGGCGAGAATCGCGTTCAAGGCACTGACGAGTCCAGCGGCATCAGCAGGAGCCGGATTAAGCTGGGCCTGGAGAGCGATGGCGAAGGTGTCTCCCGCAGTGGCAGCCTGCCCGAGGGCGGTCATGAACGTTCCGACGTTAGAGAAATCCCCCGACTGGAAGCTCGGCCCCGGCCCGTAGGTGTTCGCATGAACGGCGGTATGCACCAGTGGATCGATCTCGCTATAGAGCAGGACGGCATCCCGCTCGTAGGGGGCGCCCGCATAGGCCAGCGTCGCAGAATTGCCGGTCGCAGGGGCCGCATCCACCACGAGCGCGCCGTAGAGCCCCATCTGCACCTGCACCGCAGGGTGAGTGCCGCTGTGGTAGAGATAGGTGCCGGGCTTGAGATCGGTAAACACCAGCGGCGTTGCGTCCTCAGTGTTCGAGACCAAGAACTCGCGGTCGAGCGAGCGAATGCGCCCCGCGAACGGGCTGCCCGCCTCCCAGAGGACCGGCGACATGGAGTGGATCCCCGGCTGCCCAGGGATTACGACGCTGATCGCCTTCTCCGACTTGTTCACCGGGATGTTCGGGGTGACGTAGATGTTCAGCGTATCCCCGGCATTGGCCCGGATCACAGGACCCGGCACGTCGACCGCATGCGTCGCGTCCCCGAACCCCCACATCTGGACGACGGTGCCGTCCGGCATGGTCTTGGGGACCAACCCGGCCTTCAGATGGACATTGACCGTCGCGCCCCAACTCTGGGGGACACCGGCGATGCTCGCGCCGACAAGCGCCAGCAGCCCGATGGTTCGTTTCATGTTCAGATAGTTCATAGTGCCTCTTCAGTTGCCTCTGCCGGATTTGTAAAGGGTCTCAATTTCGCCAGGGCGTCTCAGGGCCAGGGTTCGACCACGAGCATGGTGAGCATTCCGCCGGGGAACGCGTTGTTGTTGACGATTTCACGCTCCGCGTGGGAGTGCCACATGAAGCAATAGCCGTTGTTCGGGTTGAACCCGCCGGTGTTCGGAGGGAGGAACCCGCCGCCGCCAAAGAACGGGCTGCCGCTGTAGAAGAGCCCGATTTCCTGATCCTGCTCGGTCGGCAGGATGACCGGGAAGGCCTTGCCGTGGTCGGCCGGATCCTCACCCTGGCGAAGGGCGTCACCCGCGGAGTGGCCGTAGATATCCCAGCCGAGCCCCTTACCGTCGTAGGTGAAGATGCCGTCCGTCGTCTCGCCGGGATAGGCCGGCGTGGTGAAGACCTTGTAGCCGAGATCGGCGGTCGAGCCATCGGAGGAGAGGAGCCGGCCGTTGCGGGCGATCACGAGGGCGTGATTGGCGTGATGATGGAACGGATGCGGATCCCGTCCCGCGCCGATCACACGCATGAGGAGCTTCTGTCCCGGGTGCATCCAGGGAAAGGCGTCATACGGCTGGGCCGGAAGGGCCGAGCTTCCCGCGGCCATCATGGTATCGGGGCCGCAGCGACCGTTGATGAACCAGTAGTTCGCCACATGGTGGGCCGTGTCGATCTGGGCCAGGCTGGCAGCCACCGGGCTCAGGAGCGGCACCGCCTGAATGGCGGGGAGGGCCTGCGGCGCCGGAGTCGACGGAAGAGGGGTGAGGGGTGCGAGGAGTGCCGATGGCAGCGGGGTCCCATAGACCGGCTCACCGGTCGCGGTATGGGAGGCAGCCAGGGTGTCCGCCGCCTGCGCCGCCACGATGATCGGCGTCGGGGTGCCCACGGGCCCTGGGTCGGCCGCAGCGTCGGAATCGGCCAGTGCGGCCAAGGCGTTCTGAAGAGCCGCCTGGAGATCCGAAACTGCTCCTTGCGCCGCCACGGCAGCGGCCTGGGTCGCTGTTGCGGCGGCCGGAGCGCCGCTGATGAGCGTCGGAGAACCAATAATGGTCTGGAGGGTCGTGAAGCTATCCTGGAAGGCGGTGATCGCCGATGCCAGGGCAGTGAGCTTCGCAGCCGAGGCAGCAACTGCCGCGTCGCTAAGCCCCGACTTGGTTCCGAGACCCGTGACGAACGGGGCGTAGGCGTTGATCGCAGCCTGCAGGTCGGTCAACCCGGTCGCAGCGGTCGCGATTTGTGTCATCAGCGAGTTGATCGTGGACTGCTGGGCATCAATCTGCGCCTGCTTCGCGACGATCAACGCCTGGGCCGCAGCGATCTCCGCCGTCTTGGCAGTGATCTCCGCCGTCTTGGCGTCGATGGCAGCCTGCTTGGCCGCAATCATCGTCTGGAGAGAGGCGATCTGGGAGGTGAGGCTCGCGATCGTCCCCTGGATCGAGGTGATCTGGGCATCCTTGGCGGCCAGATCAGCGGTCGCCGTCACGATCTGCCCGTTGAGGGTGGTGATCTGCGCCTGGACGTTGGTGATCTGCGTCTCCTTGGCGGTGAGTGCGGTCTGGGCATCCGCGAGCGCGGTCGTTGTGACGCCAATCTGAACCTGCTTGGCAGAGATCAGGGCATCCTGCGCCATCAGGGCAGCGGTCGCAGAAGCGATCTGAGCGGTCGTATCGCTGATCTGGGCCATCAGCGCGGCGATCGCCGCGGCCTGTGTCGACTCCGTCGACTGGGCGGTCGCCAGCGCGCTGGACGCGGCGGTGATCTGACCGTTCGTGGTTGCGATGTTGGCTGCCAGAGTCGCCAGGGCCGACTGGAGATTTGCGATCTGGGTCGCCACAGCATCGAGCTGCGCCTGCTTGGCGGCGATTGCCGCGTTGTTGGCGTCGATCAGGGCGTTGGTGGCTGCAATGTCCGCGGTCACCTGGGCGATCTGGGCTTGGTCGAAGGCGATCGCAGTATTTTCGGTATCCAACGCAAGCTGCGCGTCAGCGACTGCCTGGGTCAGGGTATCGATCGTTGCCTGATCGGTGTTGGGGTCGAGGAGTGCAGCGTCGAGAGCAGCCTGGGCATCCAGAACGGCCTGACTCAGCGCGGGGAGAGCATTCTGCCGGGCCAGAAGGTCATTGTTGAGTGCCGTCAAACTGGAGTTTTGAGCCGTCAACTGGTTTTGCAGGTCGGTGGCCGTGGTCTGCAGACCGATCATGTCCCCGTCGTACTGACCTTGCAGCCCCAGGGCGGCATTGAGATCCGACTGGGCGACTGCCTGATCGGCCATCACCCCAGCCAAATCGAGGTTGAGCTGCTGGAGCTGGGCCGTCTGCGCCGCGATGTCGTTCACCGTCGCGGTATGCGCAGTCTGGAGGTCGCCAAGCTGGGTGTTCTGCTGGCCGAGGAGGGTATTCAGGCCGTCGAGGTTGGCCTGCATCGTGGCCCGCACCGACTGCAATCCCGCCAGCTCGCCGTTCTGCGTTGCAATATCCGCAGTCAATCCGGCGATCTGGGTCATCAGGGCCGTGCGATCCGCAAGGTAGCCGTTGAGGAGGCCCGTAGCCGTGGCCAGTTGGGCATTGAGGCCATCCAGGGCGGCCTGCAGGGCGACCCGCTCGGTTTGGTAGGTCGCGAGCTGGGTGTTCGCTGCGGTCAGCTGGCTGTTGAGGTCCCCCAGCTGGGTATTCATCGCGGCAAGTTCCGCCTGCAGCCCGGTGAGTGCAGAGTTGAGAAGCGCGAGCTGCGCATCGAGAGCCGCCTTGCTCGTCACCAGCGCCGCCATGTCGGTGTTGAGGCCGGCGAGGGCCGCCTGGGCGGCGGCAAGATCGCCGTCGAGGCCGGACTTGTAAGTCTGAAGCTGGGTCAGGTAGGCCTGAAGCCCAGCGAGGTGAGCCTGGAAACCGGTGCTGCGCCCGGCCACTTCCGCCTGAGCAGCCTCAACGCTCGCCTGCGCGGCGGCCAATGTGGCCTGTGCCGCGAGGAGCGGGGCTTCATAGCCAAGAAGATCGAGCATCACCGGGGTGGCGACGTCGAGCTGGGCATCCAGGGTCTGGAAGTTCACCTGCTCCGCAGCCTCGTGGATCCCGGGATCCATCTCGGTGAGGAGGAAGAGAAACTCCTGATCGAAGGCGGTCTCGGTCGTCGGATAGGCCTTCCAGCTGTTCTTGGCCCCCGGTACGAACCCGGTGGGCCGAACGATGATCGCCCCCACAAGCCCCATCTCCGTCTCGAGGTCAGGGCGGGTGCCGCTCTGGTAGAGGTACGTGCCGGGGCGGCTGGGGAGGAACTGGTAGGTCGCGGTGCCGCCGTAGGGGGCGGCCTCCTGGGTCAGAAGCCCCGGGGTCCCGCCCGTGGCGGTGACCGAGTCCATGCCGGGAAAGGTGATCGAGCACTTCAATGGGAGGTTGTTGTGCAGGACGATCGTCACCGGCGTGGTGGTGCTTTGGTCCAGGATGATCGTGGGACCCGGATACTGAATGTCGGTATTAAGCGAGAACCCCCAGCTGTAGACGCTGCCGCCCTCGGGGGTGCTGACGTACCCCTCGTTGGCGTAGATGTCGAGCTGGCCGCCCGTGATCTGGACGCCGTCGGCGAGGTGCTGGCGGAGCGGGTCGGTGGAAGCATCCCCGGCCCCGGTGCCATACCAGCCGCCGGTTTTCTGCGAGCCACCGTAGGCTGCCGCTCCGAGGAGCGTCACGCTGCTGATCAGCCCCCAGGTCCACTGTTTGAGATTCGTCGGGTTCACTTTAATGCCTTTCTAGTTAAGATTTCGATGCCTCGCGCGTTGTTCCTGGGTTTACGGGGCGAACTCAATGTGGGTCATGATGCCACCGTAGTCCTCGTGGTCGTTGCTGAGCTGCGTGAACCGCGTGGCGTAGATGAAGTATTTCTTCCCGGCCTCCGCTGTGCGGGTGTCGAGGATGACGTCGATGCTCTCGCCACCGCCGAGGGTGACGGAGGTCGTGTTGTAGGAGAGATCCTGGCCGATCGGGTTGCTGGCGGTGGAGGGCCCGCGCAGGAGGCGGGCATCCTTGCCGACGACACGCATCGGAAGACCGAGCACCGTCAGGGTGTTGAAGTCGGTCTCGGAGACGTTCGAGATGCGGAGCAGGATGTAGTCACCCACCTTCGGGAGGTCGGAGCCGAAGAAGGTCGAGGCGACCCGCTGCTTCGATCCCGGGACAGCAAACCCGGCGCTGGTCGGAGTTTCCTGCGGATCCAGGGAGTCGATGACGCTCTGCGGAACCGGCATGCTGCTCTTCACCGTGTCGGGATAGCCACGGCCGTTCAGCAGCGGCATGTCGTCGAACAGGTGGAAGAAGTCAGGCGGCTGGATGGCGAGCTCCTCATCATGGAAGTGATGATCAAACCCGGTCATCTGCAGCGGCAGCTCCTTGTCGTAGTAGGTCGAGCCGTCCAGGTCGTTGTAGGCGTAGTGGAACCCGCTCTGGTGCTTGCCGCTGCCGATCTGCTGGCTGTTTGCCACGTCGCGGTAGGGGAGCTTCGGGAACGAGGTCCCGACGTTTGTCCGATCCTGCTTCGGATAGACCCAGAGGTTACCGATCATGCCTTGCTGCATGTGCTCGGTCGCCTCGACATGGCAGTGGTAGAAGTAAGTGCCGGGGTCATTGAGCAGGTAGTAGTAGCGCTGCGTTGCCCCCTCGCGGACGCCGATGGAGGCCATCGGCATGCCGTCGAAGATCGGCGCGGCCTGCGGGAACCCGTGGAAGTGGACCGTGTGCGGGTCGAACAGGTCGGGGCGCATCTTCATGCTGACGTTCGAGAGGTCGAGGTGGAACGTCTGGCCTTCGCGAACGGTCATCGTCGGACCGGCGATGTTCGCGTCCAGGAGGGCGTTGTGCCAGAGGACGTCGTTGCGATCGGCCGTGTGATCGGAGAACCCGAAGGTGTAGACCTCAATGCCGTTGGCCATGATGGCGAACCCGTCGCCGGCCGCCAGGTGCTTATAGGCGATGTTGTCATCATACACGCGACGGAGCTCGGTGAAGGCATCCTGCAGCACCGACCGGTTGAGGCGGGTGAGGAGCTCAGGCTGCGCCGCGGGGGAGGCCCCGTTGTACTGCCCCAACAGGGTCGTAGTCTGGGCGCTGGGGCTCAGGAACGCGTTGTTAAACACCAGGGTGTAGAGGTTCTGAACCGGCGTTGTATCTCCGGTGGTCAGAGGGCCCACCACGATGGGGTGGCCTGCTGCTGGGCTCAGGCGGAATCCGATGGTGTAGTTCAGGTCGCCGAGGTAGCGGCGCATGGCCGCCGAACGCACGTTCGAGCTCTTGCTGTTATCAAACGCGGTGGCCAGATCCGTAGCACTGCGCGAACCGACCATCAGGCTCAGGAGGGCCGGATCCTCCGTGCCCTGGTAGGTCC
>DMJJ01000597.1 GCA_003452185.1 Verrucomicrobiales bacterium
CTCGCACATCATGTAGACCTCGAGGCCGTTGGTCCCGCGCTTCAGCCCGTGGCGCGCCATCTCTTGCAGGACACGGCGTCCCTCCTCCACGGTGCGGCAGAACGGGATCATGATCTTCAGGTTCGAGAGCCCCATCTCCTCCCGCACCTTGCGGACGGCGCGACACTCAAGGGCGAATCCGGCCTGGTAGCGCGGATTGTAGTAACGGCTCGCCCCGCGGAAGCCGATCATCGGATTTTCCTCCACCGGCTCGTACGGCTTGCCCCCGATGAGGTTGGCGTACTCGTTTGTCTTGAAGTCGCTGAGCCGGAGGATGACCTCCTTCGGATAAAACGCCGCGGCAATCGTCGCCACCCCCTGGGCCAGCCGGTCGACGAAGAACTGCGGCTTGTCGGCGTATCCCGGGGTCAGCTGGTCGATCTGCGCCTTGAGGGCGGGGTCGGTGAGCCGGTGGTAATCGACCAGGGCCAGCGGGTGAATCTTGATGTGGGTGTTGATGATGAACTCCATCCGGGCCAGGCCAACCCCGTCATTGGGTATGAGGCTGAGGGCGAGGGCCTCCTCCGGGTTTCCGAGGTTCATCATCACGCGGGTGCGGGGACGTTCCAGCTCCTTGAGGTTGCGCCGGTCGACCTCGAACCGGAGCCGCCCCTCGTAAACGGTTCCGACGTCCCCCTCGGCGCAGCAAACCGTGACCGGCTGCCCGTCCTGGATGACCTCGGTGGCATGCTCCGTCCCGACGATCGCCGGGACCCCCAGTTCCCGGCTGACGATGGCGGCGTGGCATGTGCGCCCGCCCCGGTTTGTCACGATGGCGGCGGCCTTTTTCATGATCGGTTCCCAGTCGGGGTCGGTCTTGTCCGTGATGAGTACCTCCCCGGGCTGGAAGTCCCGGATGAACTCCGCGCTGGGGATCACCCGTGCGGGCCCTGAGGCGATCTTCTCCCCGACGCTCCGGCCCACGATGATGGGGCGGCCGTGCTCCTTGAGCTGGTAGACATCGATGAACTCCGTGCCGGCCCTCGATTGGACCGTCTCGGGACGGGCTTGAAGGATGAACAACTCCCCGGTGCGTCCGTCCCGCGCCCATTCGATGTCCATCGGGGTGGGGCGTCCGCGGCGCGCCGAATAGTGATCCTCGATCAGGCAGCCCCAACGGGCGAGGGTGAGGATCTCATCATCCGTGATGGCGAAGGAGGCGCGCTCCCCCGCGGGGACGGGGATGTTCTTCACCATCCTTCCCCCGCCAAGGTCGTAGACGAGCTTGAACTCCTTCGTTCCGCATCGTTTCTGGAGGATGGGGCGGTGACCGGCCTTGAGGGTCGGCTTGAAGACGCAGTATTCGTCCGGATTCACACTCCCCTGGACAACGTTCTCCCCCAGCCCGTAGGCGGCGTTGATGAGGATCACATCCCGGAACCCGGTCTCGGTGTCGAGGGTGAAAATGACCCCGCTGGCACCGAGGTCGGAGCGCACCATCCGCTGAACCCCGATGCTCAGGGCGACCTGGAAGTGGTCGTATCCCTTGTCCGTGCGGTAGCTGATGGCCCGGTCGGTGAACAGCGACGCGTAGCAGCGGATGCAGGATCGGAGGAGTTCCAGGTGTCCCTGAACGTTGAGATAGGTTTCCTGCTGGCCCGCGAAGCTGGCATCCGGGAGGTCCTCGGCCGTGGCGCTCGACCGCACGGCCACGTCCGCGGAATGGAGTTGATGCCCCTTCAGGGAATCGTAGGCCGTGGTGATCGACTCCTCGAGGTCGCGGGGGAGCTCCGCCGCCAGGAGCAAGGCCCGCACCGAGCTCCCCCTGCGACGGAGGTCATCGATGTCCCGGGTGTTGAGCCCGGCGAGCAGCTCCCGGATCCTGGCCTCAAGCCCCGAGGCCGCGAGGAGATGCCGGTAGGCGTCGGCGGTGATGGCGAAGCCGTCTGGGATCCTGACCCCGGCGGGAGCCAGTCCGCGGGTCAGCTCCCCGAGGGAGGCGTTCTTCCCCCCAACGATCGGGATGTCGGCGAGGGTCAGGTCGGCAAACCAGCGGATGAACCGGGATCCGGCGGAGGGTGCGGGCCGGCCGGCATCCGGGAGCGAAGGGGGGCCGGGCTGGCGTTCCGGTGGGTCGTCGTCCGCCGGGAACCGGCGCCTGGGAATGGGGGACGCGGTGCTCATGGCTTTGATCTCCAAAGCCAGCGTACGCCCGGCGGGGTGACAGACCCCACGGGGCTTGGTTAAAGGGAGTCGCTTCTTGCCCGCGGGGCAGGGGTGCTATTCGAGCTGGTCGGAGAGATCGCAGATCTGCTCGTAGTAGGCCTCGCGGGGAAGCCCGAGAGCCGCGGCGCCAAAGGCTTCGGCATCGTCCGGCGATGCAAAGTCGCCATAGTTCACCAGCACCAGCTGGTACAGGACGAGGGCGGGAACGCGATCCAGCTGCGTGAGAAAGAAGGGGTGGATGGAGATCACAAACCCCGCGTCCGGCCGGTCGCCAACCGGGCTCGCGTGGCCGAACTCACCCGGCTCGAGATCGGCCTCATCAAACTTCACCGCGCAGGGGTAGCGCACAAACCGCCGGTCCTTCAGCAGGCTGAGGAGCTCGTTCCACCCCAGGTTGGGGCCATACGCCTCGTGGATCTCCACCCCCTTCGAGGCGGCATGCTCGGTGAGAGAGCTCCGGGCGTCCTCCGCTGTCAGTTGCGTGGCCATAGGGCTGCGTCATCCTTTCGAAGGCTGGCTGGAGGGGGTGCCGGCGCCCAGACGGGCCCCAAGGTGGGGATGCCCATGGGCGATCCAGTCCGCCTCATTGGACTGGGTCACGCGCCCCTGGAGGACCGGGACCGCCATCCTCAGGAAGAGCGTGTAGCAGAGGAAACCAAAGGCCCAGATCCCGAGGCAGATCAGGGTCTCGTTCAGTGTCGGGGAGTACTCCACCACCTCCCCAAGGGGGGTTGGGACGAACCCCGGAACCACGATTCCCATCCCCTTCTCGATCCAGATCCCGACAACGGCCAGGACGCACGCCAGGTCGAGCCACTTCAGGCTGCGGCTGAGCGGGATCACCAGCAGTACCATGGCGATCAGGTTGAACGCCACCGCGGTCCAGATCCACGGCACCAGGGCATGGTGCCCATGGAGCCCGAAGAAGAGATACCGCGCGGAGCTTGAGTGGAGGTTCCCGGTGTAGAACTCCTTGAACAGCTCGTTGAACAGGAGAAAGACGTTCACGAGCATCGATACCTGGACGATGGAGCGGAGGGTGAACAACGCCCGGTCCGTGATCCGGTAGTCCGTCAGGCGGCGGATCACCTGCAGGGCCAGAATGATCAGCGCGGGTCC
>DMJJ01000464.1 GCA_003452185.1 Verrucomicrobiales bacterium
AGGCCCCGCCCTTGCCGCCGCCCTTCGCACCCTCTGGGAAACCCTTGAGGTCCCCCGGCAGGTGGACTCCTGGTCCGAGCGGCCCGAGGTGCGGTTCGGCCAGTCGGGTTCCCTCCATCAGACCGTCTGGGATCAGGTCCAATCCTGGGTGCGGAATCTCGAGCTCGCATTTGACGGTCAGGCGCTTCCCCTGCGGGAATGGCTTCCGATCCTTGAGGCGGGGCTTGGGAGCCTGACCGTTGGGGTCATTCCCCCCTCCCTCGACCAGGTGCTGATCGGCACGGTCGATCGCTCGCGCAACCCGGAGCTCAAGGTGGCCGTCGTCCTCGGGATGAATGAGTCGGTGTTCCCCGCCCCTCCCGGCACCCCGCGCATCCTCACCGAGGCGGAGCGCAACCGCCTGGCCGCCGAGAACCTCCCGATCAGCCTGGGACGCCGGCGACAGCTGGGGCATGAGCGCTACTACGGGTACATTGCCTGCACCCGGGCTTCGGAGCGCGCGGTGGTGGCCTGGTCCGCCGCCACCCCGGGAGGCGATCCGTTGAACCCCTCCCCCTTCATCGCCCATCTTCACCAGATGTTCGGCAGCCCTGCGATCGAGGAGTTCGATGGGCGGATCCCGTGGAGCGAGGCGGGTCATCCCACGGAGCTCGCCTCCCGGCTCCTCCAGTCCCTCAACCCATGCGATGGCACCCCCGCGGCGGAGCTGCTGCCCCCGGGGCTTGTGGAGCGACTCGCGCCCGCTCCGCCGTTCGCGATGCTCGTGGATCGGCATCGAATGAATCTCGCGGCCCGCTCCGCAGCCATGCTCCCTCCCGGGGTGGCCGCGGCGTTGTACGGCACCCGGCTGGTCAGCTCCGTCAGCGCCCTGGAGGACTACGCCGCCTGCCCCTTCAGGTTCTTTGTCGCCCGGGGGCTCCAGGCCCGTGAGCGCGAGCTCCACGAGGTCGATGACCGGCACCGGGGAACTTTCCAGCACGAGCTGTTGCGCGCCTTCCACGAGGGGGTGACGGCCGCAGGGCTGAGGTGGCGCGACCTCTCCCTGGGGGAGACCGCCCTCCGGGTCGACGAGGCGGGGGCGCGCCTTCTGGAGTCGTATCGCGGGGGCCTTTTCCTCGCCTCGCCTGCCGCCCGGCTCGTGGGCGAACGCCTGATCGACCAGACCCGCCTGCTCCTGGGCGAGCTGGTCCGCTGGATGGGCCAGTACCAATTCGATCCCGTCGCCGTCGAGCTTGGTTTCGGGATGGAGGATGGGGGGCTGCCCGGGTGGACAATTCCCCTGAGAGGGGAGCGCTCCCTGCTGCTTCGGGGCCGGATCGACCGGGTCGACCTCCACCTGCTTGGCGGGGGGAAGGGGGCCTATGTGAACGTCGTCGACTACAAGTCCTCGAAGAAGACCCTCGACCCCCTGAAGCTCGAGAACGGGCTTCAGCTCCAGCTGCTCTCCTACCTCGCCGTCCTGGAGCGGCTTCCCGATCCGGGGTCGCGTTTCGGCGTCGGGTCACTCCAGGCCACGGGGGCGTTCTATGTGCGGCTCGGCATGGGCCGGGTGCTGCTTGAGGGTCGGGGGACCGCTCCCGAGCGAACGGGCGAGGAGGTGCGCAAGGCCCACCGGCACCATGGGCGGTTCAACCGCGAGCACCTGGGTCTCTTCGACAGCCGGCCCGGGGCGGGCAAGGGGGACCAGTTCGTCTACGCGAAGACGAAGGATGGCGGGTTTGCGAAGCGGGGGAACGACGGTCTCCCGGGGGAGGCCTTCCACGGGTTGGTTGAGGAGGTGGTCCGCCAGCTTCAGCTTTTCGGCGAGGAGATTTACCAGGGGTGCGCCGTGGTGTCGCCCTACGCCACCTCCACGGAGCAGGCGTGCCGATTCTGCGACTTCCGGCCCGTCTGTCGTTTCGACCCCTGGCTGGAGGAATTCCGCCTCCTGAGGCGGAGCACCGGCTCGACGGCCGACGAGGGGGAGGAGTCATGAGCGCCGCTCCATCGGCAGGTTCCTCCTTCACCGCGGCCCAGCGCGAGGCGATCGATGCCCGGGGCAACGTGCTCGTGGTGGCGGGGGCGGGCACGGGGAAAACCCGCACCCTGGTTGAGCGCTGCCTTCGCATTCTTCTTCAGGGAGGCTCCCTGGAGCGGCTTCTCCTGGTGACCTTCACCGAGGCCGCGGCGGCCGAGATGCGCGCCCGCCTCCGGGCGGGGATCGCGGAGCGGGCGGGGATCGAGCCCGCAAACCAGCACCTCCAGGAACAGCTGGCCCTGCTGGAAACCGCGAGCATCTCCACCCTCCACGGGTTTTGCCGGGAGCTGATCCAGGAGCACTTCCATGAGCTGGGGCTCGACCCCCAGGTGATCGTCCTGGATGAGCGCCAGACCCAGCCCCTGAGCGATGCCGCCCTCGAGGGGGTGATCTCCTCCCGGCTCCGGCGCAGCGAGGATCCGGCCCGGGAGCTTCTCTCCCGCCTGGGACCCGACCCCATCCCGGCCGCCCGGCGGCTGATCCTCCGGCTTCATCGCCACGTGCAGTCCCTCCCCGACCCGGCGGGCTGGATCCGGGGGCAGCGGGCCCAGTTTGCCTCACCCGACCCCGCCTTGTGGCGACGGGAGCTGGCGGAGGCGTTTCACGGCTGGTGCGGCGAGTGGCTTCCACATCTCGACCCCCTCGGGGAAACCCCCGCCATCGCCCGCTGCGCCCGCGCCCTGCGGGGGGCGTTGCGTCCCGACATTGAACCCGACGCAATTCGGGCCGCCCTGGAGGAGGTGGAGGCGGCGGATGCCGAATGGCCCAAGGGGAAGAAGGTCCTCCTGAGAGCCCCGGTCGTTCCGTTCTTCAAGGAGGCCGAGGCCCTTGCCTCCCTCGTCCGTCCCGGGGCGGGCGACACCGATCCACTCCTTGAGGACTGGACCCGCGTCCGCGGACTCATGACCACCCTCCTCGACCTCGTGGAGGCCTTTGAGGCGGAGTACACCCGCTCGAAGCGGGAGCTGGGGGGGGTTGACTTTAGCGACCTGGAGCAGCTCTCCCTGCGGCTGCTCGTCGATCCCGAGGGACGCCCGACCCCGGCTGCCCTGGGCTGTCGCCGCCGGTTCGACCACGTGTTTGTCGACGAGGTGCAGGACATCAACGGTGCCCAGGACGCGATTCTCCTGGCGGTGAGCCGTGATGGCGACGCCGGCAACCGGTTCCTGGTGGGGGATGTGAAGCAGAGCATCTACCGCTTTCGGCTCGCCAACCCGGGCATCTTCCGCGCGTACGAAAAGTCCTGGCGATCCGATCCCTCCCTCGGGCGGGTGATTCCCCTGACGGACAACTTCCGAAGCCGCGAGGGGCTGCTGGCGATGATCAACGGCCTCTTTGAGCATCTCATGACCGCCGGGCTCGGTGGCGTGGAGTATGCCGACGGGGCGCAGCTTCGGTTCGGGAACCGCGAAGGGCGCTCTGAACTGGCCACGCGGCCGGGGGGTGCCGTCCCCGTCGAGCTCAGGGTCCTCTGCACCGAGGCTCCCGCTCTCTCCGGGGAGGAGACGGTCGAAGGGGAGGGGGTGGCGGCCGGCACCCCCGGCGTGGCCGACCTGAAGTCGATCGAGCGGGAGGCCAGGTGGGTGGCCCTGCGACTGCGGGACCTCCACTCCCGGGGTCTCGAAGTGTGGGACGACCGGCTGAAGCAGCTTCGCCCCGTGCGCTGGGGGGATATGGTGATCCTGCTCCGTTCCCCCGGGAGCAAGGTGGAGAGTTTCGCGAAGGAGTTTCATCGGGCGGGGGTCCCGCTGGCCGCCGCCCGCGACGGGTTCCTGGCGGCATCCGAAATCACCGACCTGCTGGGGATCCTGCGACTCCTCGACAATCCCCTGCAGGACATTCCCCTCCTCGCGGTCCTGCGGTCCCCGTTGGGCTGCTTCTCCCTCGAGGAGCTTGCCGCCCTCCGCACCGCATCGCGTCGCGATTCGCTTTGGTGGGGTTTGCTCGCCCTGGCCCGCTCGGGCTCCGAGTCGCCTGCCGCGACCAAGGCGTCGCGGTTCTTCCAGCTCTACGGCGCCTGGAGGGAACGCGCCCGGCTGGGGTCTCTCTCGGACTGCCTGGAGGCGATCCTCGCCGACACCCACTACGAGACCCTGATCGAGGTCGAGGCTCGCGGGCCCGAGCGTCTTGGGAATGTGCGGCGCCTGCTCGAGCTGGCCCGGCAGTTCGACCCCTACCAGCGGCAGGGGTTGTACCGGTTCCTCCGGTTCATCGAGATGCAGGAGGAGGCGGAGCTCGACCTCCCGATGGAGGGATCGGCCGCCACGGATGCCGTGCGGCTCATGAGCATCCACCGGAGCAAGGGGCTCGAGTTTCCCGTTGTCGCGGTGGCCGACCTCGGCAAGCCGTTCAACGAATCGGACCTCGGGGAGGACATCCTTCTGGACGAAACCCTTGGGCTCGCGCCCCGGGTCTGGTCAGGCCCGGGGGGCGCAGCCCGCTATCCGACGCCAGCCCATTGGATCGCCCGCCGACGGGCCCGTCTCGAGATGGTGGGCGAGGAGCTCCGGCTCCTGTACGTCGCCCTCACACGGGCGCGGGACCACCTGCTGCTGGTGGGAAGTTCCACCGCCAGGAAGTGCGCCGCCTGGGTCTCCACGGACGAAGCCCCGGAGGGTTTTCCCACCCCGGCCGAGAATGCCCGGGGGCGGAATGTGCTCGATTGGATCGGCGCCTGGGTTCGCTCCCACGCGCCCGTTTCCCCGACCCCGTCCGGCGCCCCGTCGGGGGAGACCCCTCTGGTGCGATGGCGTGTCGGGGAGTTCCGCCCCGACGAGTTTCCCCCGGCGTCCGGCTCCCCCGCGGTGGAGGGTTCACCGGCCCCCGCGCCGCCCGAGGATCGCGAGGCCGCCGAGCGGGTGCTTCAGCGGGCCTCGTGGCGCTACGGCTTCCAGGCCTCGACGCTGGAACCGGTCAAGACCACCGTCTCGACCCTGAAGCGCAGGGCGCTCGACCAGGAGGAGGAGCAGGAGACTTCGTACTGGCCTCCTGCCGGCGGGCGGCGACGGGTGGCGCCGGCCGGGGGGCGGTCTGCCACCGAGGTGGGGACCCTGCACCACATCTTTCTTCAATGGCTCGACCTCACGCGGGCGGGCAGCCCCCTCGACCTCCGCAACGAGGCGGCACGGCTCGTCGAGTCCGGCGTGCTCCTGGCAGCCGATGTCCAGGAGCTCGACTTCGAGGGGCTGGCCGCCTTCTGGCAATCCGAGCCGGGACGGCGCATCCGGGAGCACGAGTCGTCGGTGGAGCGGGAGCTTGCCTTCACGGCGCGGCTTTCGGCCAGCGAGCTCCGCTCCCTGGGATTCGACCGCGGAGCAGACGCCACCCTGGATCCAGGGGAGTTCGTGGTCGTGCAGGGGCAGGTCGACCTCGCCGTGATCCGGCCGGAGGAGATCTGGCTTCTCGATTTCAAGACCGACGCGGTCCGGGGGGCCGAGGTCGACGAACGGGCCCGTCAATACGGGGTGCAGCTTCGCGTCTATGCGATGGCTCTCGAGCGGGCCTACCGCAGGCCGGTGACGCGCCGATGGCTCCACTTCATCGCCCCGTGCCGGACACTGCAGCTTCCGGCCTAAAGTTCCCGCCCGAACGGGCCGATGATCCAAGTGGCAATGCTGCCACTCGTTTCAACCCCTCGTTCCTCCCCATGAGCACCTCTATTTCCACGCTCTCCCCCTCCACCTCCAACCCACCGTTGGGACGTGCGGAAAACCACTCCGGCGGCCGCCAGCTCTTCAAGGACCTCAAGGCTCTTCGATCGGCCCTCAAGGCTGGGGACATCGACGCCGCGAAGGCCGCCTACGACAAGCTCCAGAAGGACATCGCGGCGAGCGCCAAGTCGGGCGGCACTCCGAAGATCGACCCCAACTCGCAGGCCGCAAAGGACCTCGCCGCCATCGGAACCGCCCTGGAGTCGAAAGACATCCAGGCCGCCCAGAACGCGTTTGCCAGCTTCGGAAAGGATCTGCGAGCCCAAGGCCCGGGAGGGACCGGTGGGCCGCATCGCACCCATCGCCATGCCGACAACGACGGCGATGAGGATGACAAGGCGGGGCCCCCGGCAGCCGCCGGCGGTTCCCCGACGGTCGGTGCCAACCTGGACGTCCAGGCTTGAGGGTCTCCCAGCCCCACCCCAATGGGGTTCCCTCAACCCGTACAGACGAAGCGGGCCGGATGCCTCCGGCCCGCTTTTCGTTTCACGACGTCTCCGGTGGGACCGTCGATTACGGCTTGAGCTCGTGCTCCTCCGGCTTGACCCCCTTCTTGAACTTCCCAAACCCGAAGAACGTCGGCTGATAGTTGCCGATGTAATCGACGTTGGCCTTCGCCGGAATCTTCTTCTCCAGGCCGACGGCCCAGTACGAGGCGTTGACCAGGAGGCGGCGCAGCCCCTCGCTCTGCAGGTCGGGCGCCGCCCCCATCGTGGTGCAGAGGATGCGGTTCACCTTCCCGGAGTCGTTGTGATACTCCCGGGTCCAAATGAGGGGCATCATCGGGTTGTTCTTCGGACCCTCCACCCCCTTGTCCGAGGGCTTCATCCCGGCCAGGACCTGCCCGTGCGCCAGGATGCTGGCGTCGGCCGGCAGGTGGATAATCCCGTAAACATCCGTCGGGCCCCAGATGTCATCGACCCCGCGCAGGAGCGGGCTGGAGGCGAGGGCCGGGTTGAAGACCGCCCGGGTGCTCTCGCTCCCGTGGTTGCCATGGTGGTTCACCCAGGTGTCCCCGAGCACATGCTGGCCAAACCCCCCGGGCCAGACCTTTGACTGCCAGTCGAACTGGGCGTAGGGGCTCTGCTTGTTGCGGGAGTACGCGAAGGCATGGGTCGAGGTGCGAAGCGCGATGATTGGTTTCCCGGCGTTGAAGTAGTCGACGAAATACTTCATCTGGTCGTCCGGAAACTCACGGAACCGGAGGAGCATCACCACGAGATCGGCGGTCGCCAGTGCCTTCAGCCCGACGACGTTCGTCTGGTTGTTTGGGTCGATGGTGCCGTCGTCCGGGTTGATCGGGAAGAGGACCGTGCATTTGAACCCGTGGCGCTGAGAGAGAATCTTCGCCAGCATCGGGAGGCCCTCCTCGGACCGATACTCCTCATCTCCCGAGATGAAGACGATGTGCTTTCCCTTGCCCGGCCCCTTGCCCGGTTTGTACTCCAGGGTCTGCCCGGCAGTGAGGGTGAGGCCGGCGGCAACAAGCCAGGCGGCCATGAGGGAGAGGATCGCTTTCATATCGTGTGTTGGACGTGAGATTGTGTGACCGGGATTCATAGTGGGAATCGGGCCCTCTGGCCAAGGCCAAATCGGACCGGTCCTCCAAGGGTGGCGATAATCGAAAGCCGAGGAACGGTGGGAGTGAGGACCGCACGAACCCATGACCTCCCTCACCTCCACCCCCGGGCGCACGCTCGCGCTGGCTCATCAGGAGATTCGCCCCACCCTCCGCCTGCGGCGCCGACCTGGGGTGGGGTAGGGCGAGTCCTCCGACGAGCCGCTCCCCGTCCCTCGCGGCCGCTGCTCACCCTGCAAACGCAAGGCGGCAGACGGCGACTGCTGCCAGGATCCCGGCCATGTCCCCCAGGAGCCCCACGGCCACGGCGTGGCGGGTCCGCTGGATTCCAACGGATCCAAAATAGACGGCCAACACGTAGAAGGTGGTCTCGGTGCTCCCGATGATCGTCCCGGCCATCCGGGCCAGCAGGCTGTCGGGTCCGTGCTGGCGGACCAGGTCGGCAAAGATCCCGTTGGCCCCGCTGCCGCTCAACGGACGCATCAAGGCCAGGGGAAGAAGCTCCGACGGCACGTGAACCGCGTCGAGCAGCGGCTGGAGCCACCGGGTGAGGAGATCGATGCCACCGGCCGCCCGGAACATCCCCACCGAGACCAGCATCGCCACCAGATAGGGGATGATCCGCACCCCGGTGTCGAAGCCCTCCCGCGCCCCCTCGACGAACTGCTCGTACACACGGACCCCGCGGGTGGCTGCAAACACGGTCATGAACACCATCAGAAACGGCACCGCCAGGAGCGACACCGAGTTCACCACCGCGGGGAACATCGGCTGCGAGGCCGAGGCCTCCGTGACCGATCGTCCGAGGGCCCACGCGAAGAACACCCCCACCGCGATCATCGTCGGCACCGTCCATCGGCCGGCAGTCGCCGCCGGGGGGTCGGATGGCCCCGGTTCGGCGGGGCGGGGCGGGGGGCCGGGGGCGGCCTCCCCTATGCCGCCAGGGGGCGCGCGGGGGGCGAAAACCGGGAGGGGCTGGAGGAGCTTGACCGAGGTGAG
>DMJJ01000283.1:0-12488 GCA_003452185.1 Verrucomicrobiales bacterium
CATTGCCTGGCCGGACGGGACGCAGAGCGGCATGCCGAGCCGCAACTCGTTCCTTGAGCCGGATGTGGTCACTCATGGGAGCACACAACAATCCCACACCTGGGTCGACGGGTTGCTCCGGCGCATCGACGTCCAGTCCGATGTGCTCACCTACGATTACGACGGCCTGGGGCGCGCGTCAGCCGTCGGCTTCGGGGGCGTCGATGTGCAGTTCCAGTACAACGGAAACGGGGATGTGTTCCACGAGACGGTTCGGAGCGGGAACACGACCCGGGTATGGTCCATCGATGTGGATGCGAGGGGTCGCGTCAACTTTGAGAACTACCCCTCGGGGCTCACCCTCGCATTCGCCCCCGATGGCATCGGAAACCCGCTCTCTGTCTCCGCCGTGGGGATTCAGAACGTCGATTGGTTGAGCCCCGGGATGCTCGAACGGGTGCGTTTCAGCGGCGGTCTCAGGCTCGTTCGGCGGTATGACCCGTTGCTGAGGACGGATCGCATCAGCTACGAGACCGGTCCCGACGCCTCCCCGGTGGTGGTTGCCGGGTTTGAGTACCAGCTCACCGCGGCGGGCCGGATCCTCAGCGAAACCCGCCTGCATGAGTCGAGGATGGATCTCTTCCATCGCAATCTCCCGGCCGAGGGAATGCGGATACGGGACTTCATTTTTTCCGCCACCAATGCCGCCGGGGCGGGAGCCCAGGCATCGGTCACCGGGCTCGCGTTCAGCCAGTTCGGCGAGCTGCAGTCCCCCGCCGCCACGGCCGGCGGCGGGGTGCGCGGGTTCCATCCCCAGGTCACGGAGTTCAACGGGCGAATCGACACCGCGGACGGGCAGCCGGTCACCTACAACGATCAGGGCTCCGTGCGAACGGTTCCTCTCTGGGTCACCCTCCCCGGGGGTACGACACTCACGCGGGTCCAGGGGACCCTCGACTACGACGGGCTTGGGATGCTGAAGAAGGTCACCCGGTCGGACGGCCCGAGCTCCGTCTACACCCGCGACGGCCTCGGGCGGATCATCCGGCGAGTCGTGAGTGGGGCTCCGGCGCTGGTCAACCCGGGGACCACCGAGTACTTCTGGGCCGGCGACCGCCTCCTCGAGGAGCGGGAACAGACCCCGGGCGGCACGCAGTTCCGTCGGTACGTGTACCTCGGAAACAACCTAGTGCTTGTTCAACTCGCGCCGACCGAAGCCGGCCCCTTCACCGACCGTGTTCCCCTTGTGACCCTGAATGGAAGCATTGGGGGGTTCGCCACCCCGGCAGGCGGCCTGGTGGAGACCATCCACTACAGTGCATACGGCGCTCCCGAGTTCATCCACGGGGAGCAGACCGGCCGATCTACTGTGGGGAATACCCTGCTGTTCCAGGGGGCATTCTACGATGAAGCGACCGGCCTCTATCAAATGGGCCAACGCAACCTTCACCCCCAGCTCGGCCGGTTTTTGCAGCGGGATGGGCATCTGTTCATCGCCAGTGCGGCGATGTTCACGGCCTTCGATGGCGACCCGGCCGGCAGGATCGACCCCCACGGCACCAGCGACCAGCCCGGGTCGGCGCCCGGCGGCGGCCTCAATCTGATGGCGTTGTACAGGAATGTTCAGGGCGTCGGCTCAGCCTACGCGGGGTTTGACAAGGCGATGGTCGATGCGCAGATCGACCGGGACCGCAAGCCCGTCGACCTGGGCAAGGCCTCGATCGACCTTATCACCAAGGCCATCATTGCCGCGACGACCCTCAGCGATGACGAGGCAAAGGCGCAGGCCAAGCAGTACACCACCGCCCTCGACGGCATGAAGGCGGGGCTGGATATCCTGCAGTCCGTTGCCAACATCCATGAGAGTCGGGAGGTCCTGACCGCCATCAAGGGAATGACCTGGGGGCACGTTGCGGGGACCGAGCAGCTGAAGGGGCTGTTTGAGCAGGGGGTGACGGCGGAGATCTCCTCCCTTGGCGGGGCCAAGGAGCACCTCTTTGCCAACAGCGACTACCTGGCCGCCCGGGGCGAGCTGAGCGAAGGGCGCCTGCCCAACACGTTGAAGGCGACGGAATCGTATTTTGACAAGCGGACCGGAAACCTCCTCGCCATCGGCAAGGGACTGAGCACCCTGGGAGGCTTGTATCTGGATACCGCCCTCAAGGGCAACACCGGGCCTGAAGCCACGGCGGCCCGCAACCTCCTGAAGGGAAGCGGGGACCTCCTTGCCGTCGCCGACGCCTACAGGAAGTACAAGGACTCGAGGGATCTCAAGATGCTTCAGACCCTCTACGGCATCGACCTCAAGAGCGCCGCCGTCGCCCTTGGGTCAAGCGAGGGGATCTCGCTCCTGGGGACGGTCTACAAGGCCTCGAACGAGCTCGCGCAAATGGGCATCGTGTTCTTCAACGACCCGGACGTGGGACAGGCGTATCAGGAGGCGGCGACGCATTTCGAAGCCGACGGAGGATGGCTTACCGTGGCGGGAGGGCTGATCGGATCACTCCCCGGGGACACGGCATTCCAGATCTCGTGGCGCATCCAGCAGTATGCAGACACCGACATCATGGGGAAGTTCCTCAATCCGGTGGCCCAGAGCATCGGGTTTCTGCAGCAGTATCACGAGTCACGCGTGCGCATGACTGAATCGTACCTCAACGCTCTTGACGCGCCATGAGCCTTGCCCGCTTCCAGTCGCTCGTTGCGCTCATCACTGTGGTGATCCTGCAGCAGTTCCCTCCCCGGGCGGGGGCGGCGGCGATCACGACCCTGGAGTACAAGCTGACCGGGTCGACCCTGACGGTCTCCCCGGCCGCACTTTCGGTGCCGAAAGGGATCGCCGGCTCGATTCTCGTGCAGCTGACCAGCAGCGGTTCGACAAACCCGATCCCCATCAGCGCCAAGGAGGGCGTCTATGTCACGGGGATCCTGCGCGGTCCCTCCTTTCCGGCCCGCGAGGTGTCGGGGGCCCTCAACGCTCCGTTGAGCCTGCCGCCGCTGAACGTCGTCGGGGACTATGAGATCGACCAGATCCGGCTCGTCGACGCCACCACGGGCCGTGTCCAGTTGGAGGGAACGCCGGACAAGGTCCCCGTGCATGTGTTTGAGCAGGTGCTGGTGTCGCAGGTGACCTCGCGCGCCCTCTCGCTCGACGAGGTGAAGGAGAAGGGGATCACGATCGACCAGCAGAACTTCCGTGCCGTGGAGTTCGAAGTCGGCTTCGTTCTCGACGGGCGGACGATTCCCGTACGGTTCCCCGTGGTGGCCCCCGCTTTCCGCGAGTCGACGGAGGTCATTCCCCAGGCAGAGCTTCAGGCCCGGCTGGCGAGCGCCTCGATCCTCAACCAGCAGCTCGCCCAGGGAGCAACCCTGCCACGGGAGCTTGAGCGTGCGGGGCTGAACATCCAGGTCCAGGGGGTGAACTTCCAGGCGGTGGACGTCGTTGATACGGACCTCGCGCTGAGCATTCCGCCCATTCCCGCGCTGGTGGTCATCCCGGGGAGCGTCGGGTTTCTCAACCAGTTTTTCAGCGTGCAAGTTTTCACTGAAAACGGGGCTCCGTTGGGTTCTGGCCTGGATGTGAACAAGGTGACGGCCAGGATCCAGCTCCCCCCGGGGCCGGATCTTGTGGCGAGTTCCAACTACGACCAGCCCGGGGATGATCCACTGAGGCTGGCACGGGTCGGGTCGGGAACCACGGGCCAGGAGACGCGCCCGGTGGTCCGCCCTGGTCCGGACGGCCGCATCGGAACTCCGGATGACGTGCTTCGGCTCCGCCCGGGCGAGTCCGGGCAGGCGGAGTTCCTGGTCGAAGGGCTCCGCGAGGGGCTGCACTCGATGGACATTCAGCTTGGCGCCGAACTGGAGGGCCTCGCCGCCGGGGTCGTGCACATCAGCGGCAAGGCCGCCGGGTCGGTCCTGGTCCGGAACCCGCGGTTCTCCCTGACCTTCACCCATCCCCGAACCACCCGTCAGGGGGAACCGTACGACTCGAGTGTCACCGTATTGAACACGGGGAACACGGTGGCCAACCTCGTGAGGGTGACCCTGCCTGCCACCTCCATCAGCGGGGGGGAGCTCCTCAGCGGCGATGCTGTGGAGATCGGCACCCTGCAGCCCGGGGAGAGCGGCACGGCGAAGTTCCGGGTCCGGGCCCAGAAGACGGGCCGGATCACCTTCTCCAACCTGACCACCGGCCCGGAGGCCACCGCCGGGGCGTTCCAGCTCACGATGGGGATCGACGAGCGCGGAGTGGCTCTTTCCCCTGACAGCATCGAGATGCCGGACTATGTGGGACGGCTTCCCCAGGGGGTGGTCGATGCCGCCACGCGGGTGCTTGGGCAGGCGCTCGGTGTCGCCACGGCCGGGCAGCTCCCGGCCGGGGTCAGCCCTGTCGCCAAGTCGATCATCACCCGCCGTGTGCTTGAGCTCGCCGAGGCGGGCCAGCGGCTTCAATACGGCGACCAGGCGGGGCGCGTGCTTCTCGACCTGCTGCTGGACTGGCAGGGGGGACGGGATTTTGAGCCGGGATTCGACCAGCTCCTGCGCACCACCGATGCCGGACGGGAATGGCGTTCCGCCCTGGCGGCGGCGCTCGAGGAGATCGACCCCGTCTCTCCGTTGGCCCGGTTCTCGGTCGCCGCACCTGACCTCGCCGGCCGGAGCGAGCCCTGGCTCATCGCCCTCGTCGGGGATCCCTCCGTGGAACAGCGCTTCGGCTCCTCGGCCGGGCAGGCTTCCGCGCCGCAGCCCCAGGGGACCGCCCCCGCGGGATCAGGATTCTACCAGGGAACCTTGGGCTCCTGGGTGGTGGCGCGACCCGACCCCGGATCGATCGTGCGGTGGCTGTTTCCCACGAACACCCTGGCCGAACGGACCCTGGCCCTGCTGGTCACCGACACCCACGGGACTGCGCGGCAGATCTCATGGACCCTCCCGACGCCCCCCGCCGGCGGGTGCGCCTCCTGGAGCCTGGATGGGAACCCCAACGGGCTTCTGGCGGTCGACCCCACCTGCTCAGGCACCCCTGGGACGACCCTCGCAGGGGCGATCCTGGATGTCGCCGAGGCATCCCCCCGTTTGATCTCCGTTGTGCAGGACCTTTCGGTCCAGGCCGGGCAGCCGGGCATCCGGTGCGATGAGACGCAGCCGGCCGGCGGGGATAA
The DNA here is from genome assembly GCA_003452185.1 of Verrucomicrobiales bacterium. Lineage (GTDB taxonomy): Bacteria > Verrucomicrobiota > Verrucomicrobiia > Limisphaerales > UBA11320 > UBA11320. The sequence continues at coordinate 5,145 of DMJJ01000283.1, forward strand.
CTACGGCACCGTGCTCGCCGCGCTCTTCTCCAAGCCGATGACCCAGGACCGGGTGAATGTTCCCGCGGCCTACTCTCTGGACAACGGGAACACCGCCTCTTCCGTGCAGGTGCAGCCCGGAGGACGCGTCGCGCTGCTCAACATGCGCCTGGGGGTCGGAGCCTACCGTCCGCGGACGATGTCCATTTCCGGGGTGACGGATCTCCGCGATCACCCTGTAAACCCCGCGCCGGTCCCGGTCCAGACCTCCGGGACCAACGGGGTGGCGATCCGAGGCAGGGTTGCGAGGGCCGACGGCACGCCGGCGGCCGGGGTTCCCGTGACCCTCACCTACTACGACGCCCAGGTGGTCGGGTTGGGTTGCGATCCCATGGTGGTGCGGGTGAGTCAGGTGATCACCGACGCGAGCGGCCTGTTTGACTTCGATTTTGTGCTGACCGGGGTCCCCTATTCCATCAGCGCCACGGACACGGCCGGCCTGGGGGCCGACGCCATCAATTCCATCCTCGAGGCCACCACGGCCGACCAGCTTCAGAACAACCAGCTCGCCGGGCTGATCCGCTCCAAACCCGAATCGCTCCTGGCGGCGTTTGGAACCACGGTCGCCTCCGAAGCGATCGCCCGGGCTGAGGGACTCGATCGCGCCCTCCTTCGGGATCTGGTCCAGCGGGGATCCCCGCGCACCGGCTCGCTCGTTCCGGTGTCGCTCGTGTTCCGTGGCAGGGCTTCCGTCACCGGGAGCGTCTTCCAGCCGGACGGGACAACGCCTGCCCCGGGGGTTGCGGTGAACCTGTTTCCCGATCCCGACTCCCGCGAGCTCGGGCGCGGTGTGTTCTCCGACTCCAACGGGCGGTTCGCGTTTCAGGGGGTTCCCCTCGGTGTTTTCACCATCGCCGCGACGAACAACGCCGGCCAGTTCAGAGTGGTGTCGGACTTCCTCCTCGAGGCCGGAGGGAGCCGCGACGTCGCCGTGGTGCTCTCCACCAACGCCGTCGTGCGGTCCGACCTCGCGGGCCGGGTGGTGGAGGCCGACAACAGCACCGGCCACCCCTCGGCCCGCGTGTTCGTGGGGCGGTATGACGAAGGGGTCTTCGGGAGCGTGGTGGCGGTGGTCACCGCGGATGCCGACGGTTACTGGGTTGCCAACGGGATCCCCGCAGCCACCTACGATGTGGTGGCGGTCTCCTCCGACGGCCTTCGCAAAGGGGAGCGCCGGGATGCGGGAGTCGCCCCGGGGGCCGTCAGCCGCGTGACCATCCCCCTCCAGGGAGTGGCCACCGTCCGGGGCCGCGTCGAGGACAGCCATGGCCACCCGGTTCCGGGCGCCCTTGTGGCCGGCGGGGTGCTGCTCGTCCGGACCGATCCCCAGGGGCTGTTCACCCTGGAAGGGGTGCCCACGGGGCATCGATCCCTCAGCGCAGGGGTTGAAAGCGATCCCCTGGACCCGGCCAGCTTCCCAAGGCTTGGGTCGGCCTCCCTCGATGTGATCGATGGGGCGGCCAACACGGTCGTCATCCGCCTGGAGGCCAAGGGCTCCCTTTTTGGCCGCGTGTACGACGCCAACGGCCAGCCCGTCCCGAACGTGCAGGTTCGCATCCCGCAGCAGGGTGGGTTCCTGTACGTGCAGGCCGACGACCAGGGGCTCTATCGGTTCGTCGGGCTTCCCCTCGACAGCTACACCCTGAGCGCCTCGCCCGAGTCCGCTCCGACCTCGGCGACCGACACCACGCGGCTTGTGGAGCAGATCCAGACCGGATCCGAGAGCCAGCTCCTCGCCGCGTTTGGCGAGGCGGTCCGCATCTTTACCGGCGTGGACGATCCGTTGCTCAACGGGACCGGAGCATCGTTCAACCCGGGGACCTTCGGCTTCACCCGGGGGACCCTCGCGGATGATGGCCAGGAGGTTGAGGCCGACATTCACTTCATTCCGACCGGATCCATCTCGGGGGTGACCCTCAACGGGCAGGGATTCCGGATCGGCGCCCGGGTGCGCCTCACCACCCTGGGGCTGGATGGCAAGGGGCTTCCGACCACGGTCCTGCGGGGCGACGTCAACAGCGATCCCGCCACCGGTGAATTCTCTTTCATCGGGCAGCTTCCCGCCGGGCCGTGGGGCCTCCAGGCGGCCTCACCCTTCTTCCCCACCGTCATCAGCCGGGCGGGGCAAACGCACAGTCCCGACCAGTTGAACGAGACGAACGTGGTGCTCCAGTTTCCCGCCGACCAGCAGACCAAGGGGCGGCTGACCGGGGTGGTCACGAGCCCGGATGGCTCCGCTGCGCCCGCGGGGGTCGTCGTCAGCATCCCGTCCCAGCCGGCGACGGGGACCCGCCAAACCGATGCCTCCGGGCGATACAGCTACGAGAATGTCACCCAGGGGGAGATCCTCCTCCAGGCCGAGGATGCGGTCCGGGGTCTCAAGGGGCAGGCGCAGGTGACCGTCACGGCGACACTCACCAATGTGGGCGACCTACGCCTCCTCGGGAAGGGGAGCCTGCAGGTGCGGGTGGTCGCGGCGGACGGCGTGACGCCGGTGCCCGGAGCCTCGGTCAATCTTGAGCAGGGGACCTATCCACGCGACACCCTGGGGGGTAACAGGACCGACGCTGCCGGGCAGGTCACCCTCGTGAACCTTTTCGAAGGGGCTTACGCCGTCTGCGCTCAGGCAGGCTCGGGCCTGACGACACTTTACGGGAGGGCCGGCGCCACGGTGGAGTTTGGTGGCAACGCCGTGGTCACGGTGCAGCTCACGCCAACGGCGACCCTCGCGGGACGGTTCCTGCTCCGGGATGGCGTGACCCCGGTGCCCTCGGCGCAGGTCGCCATCGGGAACATCGGATTCACCACCACCGACGCCAACGGAGAATTCATCGTCGGTGGGATCCCCCTCGGGACTTATCGCCTCGTGACGCAGAACCCGGTCACCGGGGTCGGCGCCTCGGCTCAGGTGACCCTGGCAGTCAACAACTCCACCAACCGGGTCGCCCTCGTGGAAACCTCGCTGGGGGAGGTGGCCGGATTTGTCATCGGGAGCTACGGTACAAACCTGGTGCCCGGGGCCACGGTGACGCTTCGCATCGGGGATGGAATCACCCCGGCCCGGAGCGTCACGACCGGCGGCGACGGGGCTTTCAGGTTCCCGGCGGTGCCCGCCGGTCCGTTCACCCTCCTGGCCAGCGACCCGGTCCGGGGGCTTTCCGGGGAAGGGGCGGCGATCCTCGGCGAGGGGCAGCTTTCCCTCAACCTCACGGTCCGGCTCGAGCCGCTCGGGGCGATCGCCATTCGCGTGGTGCAGCCGGATGGAACGACCCCGGCCCGCAACGTCCATGTCGTGCTGACCCCGGGAAACGTCGCCCTCGATACCGACCCGGACGGAAGGGTGGTGTTCAATGACCTCCGCCTTGGGTCCTACGGGGTGGTGGCCCGGGATGTCCGGCGGAGCGGGGTTGCCACGAACGCGGTTGTCACCCAGGCGGGCCAGCGGATCGACCTTTCCCTCGGCCTCCCGGGAACGGGGGGGGTTCAGGGGCGCGTCCTTCTCAGCGACGGGGCGACGCCCGGGGCCGGGCTCACGGTGATCCTCACAGGGCAATCGACGCTCTACGCCGGCGAGACCGACACGGTTTTTTCGACGGCGGATGGGAGGTTCTCCTTCACCAATGTGGCAGTCGGCCCGTACCAGGTCTCCGTGGTCGCTCAGTCGCTCGGGGCATCGGCCTCGGGGGTGATCGCCCGGGACGGCGAGGTCGATTCTCTCAACCTCACCCTGGGGGCCAGCGGGCGCGTGACGGGGAGGGTGACCCGGGCGGATGGGGTGACGCTGGTGGCGGGTGCCGAGGTCCTCCTGACAGCGGCCTCCCAGAGCGGGTTGGGAGCGCAGACCCTCGGCCGAACCGACGGCGCTGGGGTGTTCCTCTTCGAGGCTGTCCCTGTGGGGGGCGTCGCCCTGGCGATCTCCGCCCCCGCCGTGGGGGGGCTGGCCGCGGTCTCCAGGGTGCTGGCCTCCAACGGTCAGACGCTCGATCTGGGGACGATTCCCCTCGATGAGGCGAGCCCCGAGGTGGTCCAGGTGACCCCGCCCAACTTCTCGGTCGGCGTCTCCACCCTGGCCCCCGTGGATCTGGTGTTCAGCGAGGCGATGAATACCAATCGCCTGGACACCGCGGCGGTTTTCCTCCGCTCCTCGGCCGGGATGGTCGACTCCCTGCTGCAGGTTCTTCCCGACACGAACGGGGTGCCGCGGATCCTTCGAATCACGCCACGGGCACGACTCCGCAGCCAGACCGTGTACGACGTGGTGGTGGTGGATGGAGATCGTTTCGATGCCCTGGGCAGCCTGACGGCCCGCGGCCCCGTCGACCTCGTCGGTCGGCCCCTGGCGGCTCCCTTCCTTTCCCGGTTTTCCACGGCGGACAACGATCCCCCGTTGCTTGTCAGCGTCTCGCCCGCAGACGGGGCCTCGGAGGTCACCCTGGATGCCGTGATGCGGTTGCAGTTCAACGAGTCGATCCGGTCGACCAACGTGAGCGTCGCCCTGGAGGGCCCGAAGGGCAGGGTGGCCGGCACGGTTGCCGTTGGGCCGAACGCCCTCACGCTGTTGTTTGGTCCGGGGGCGCTGCTCGAGCCCAACGCCCGCTACACCCTCACGGTGGACAATGTCATGGACCTTGCCGGGAACCTTGCCGTGGGCCAGCCGTACCGGTTCCAGTTCGACTCGCTCGACACCCTGGGCCCGGAGCTTGCCTCGTTCCACCTCCAGGGGGATGTCGCCCCGGTGGCGGGTCGTCCCGTGCGCCTTGAGGCGATCCTTGCGACGCCGGAGCCGGGTGCGCGGGTCCGGTTCCAGCGGATTCTCCCTGACTTCCTGACGCTCGGGGAGGTGACGGCCCCCCCCTTCGCGCTGGCCACCCAGCTCCCCGCCGCCGGCGTGGTCACCTATCAGGCAACGGCGTTCGATCTCCATGGCAATGCCGGCACCAACCGCCTGCTCACCCTGCAGATCGCCTCCAACCAGCCGCCCGCAGTTCAGGTCACCCAGGTTTCCGCGGGAGGCGGACGGGTGTTCCAGGGCGAAACAGTTCGTGTGGAGGTTGCCGCCTCGGATGACGTGGCGGTGACCAACATCCTGTTTGTGGCGACCGGGGCCGGCATTTCCTTCACCACAAACGTGGTTGGCACGAACCGGTTCACCCTGGCGCTCGACATACCGACGAACGCCCCTGCAGGCGGGTTCCTCCAGGTGGCGGCACGGGCCCAGGACTTTGCCGGTCTCGCCTCGGACGACGCCCTGCTCAGCCTGGAGGTGCGGAAGCTCAACCATCGTCCCATTGCCGGTCTCCCGGTGTTCGGTCCCGGCCGGGCATTGTCGTTCGACGGCGTGGATGACCTGGCCAGCGGGTTCGCGATCAACGAGGTCCACGACAGCTTCACCCTGGAGCTCTGGCTGAAGCCCACCGGCGCGATCAGCCTCGTGCCCGAGGCCACCACGGGCGCCGGGGCTCTTGGGGGCCAGGGATACGCGGTGTTCCCGGCCCACGGATCGATCTTCTCCGGACCGGGCCAACACGCCGGGGCCGGGGTTTCCGTGGGGACAAACGGTGTGCTCGTTGCCGAGCACGCTCCCTGGTACCTGCCCGCTCTTCTGGTCCATCCGGCATCCCTCAGCGGGTGGACTCACGTGGCCGTGGTGTACCAGGCGAACCGGCCGAGCCTCTATCTCAACGGGGTGCTGGCCCGCGAGGGGCTCCCCAGCGAGCGCACCGTCCACCCCAGCGTGGGGCTCTCCGAATTCCCCCCGTACGGCGCGTACCAGGGAGAACTGGATGAGGTGCGGGTCTGGCGCGGCGCGAGATCGGCTGCGGAGATCCTCGAGGGCATGCACCAGCGCCTGGTGGGGGACGAGACCAATCTCGTCGCCTGTTTCCAGCTCGACGAGGCAGGGGGAGGGGCTCTGACCAATGGCGTCCCGGGAGGGAGCCCGCTTTCCCTGGGAGCCGGAAGCGCCGCGCCGACGCGCGTGGCCTCCACCGCCCCACTCACGGGGGGAGGGATCGTCACCAATCTCACCCTGCCGGTGACCGCGCTGGTGCTTCCGGCGTCCGATCCGGATGGGGACCCGGTGAGCCGGTTCATCGTCACCCTTCCCGCCCATGGCACCCTGTTCCAGACCCTGGACGGCGTAGCCCCGGGGGCCCCGATCCAGACCGTTCCCACGCGGGTTGCCCATCCGGGCGGGCTGATCCTTTTCCGCGGCGAGCTCGGTTACTCGGGGGCCGATGAGTTCCGTTTCGTCGCCAACGACGGGGTGATCGATTCCTTCACTGCCGCCGCCCGGCTGACGCTCTCTCCCCCGGCCGACCTGGACAGCGACGGGGATGGAATGCCGGACGTGTACGAGTTTGCGCACGGCCTCAACCCGGCCGTGGACGACGGGGGGCTCGATCCCGATTCCGACGGGTGGAGCAACCTGGTCGAATACCAGCATGGGACCGATCCCCGGAACCGCGATACGGACGGAGACGGGATCCCGGACTCGCTCGACCCCGATCCGCGGGTGGCTTCGGTGGGCGGGGTCTCCCTCGAGGCCGCAGTGTATGCGCGGGTCACGGATCCGACGCAACTTGCCTTCGCCCCTGACGGGACGCTCTACGCCGGTGCCGACGCCACGGGCTCAGGCGGGGACCCGGGTGCAGCGGTGAGGATCCACCGCGTCGCCCCCGGCGGAGGGGTCACGTCGGAGTTTGGGACGATCCCGCTCGATGATCCCGACGGGGTGGTGGTGGATGTCTCGGGGGCGCTCTCCGGCGTGCCGGGTTCTGTGCTGGTGGCCGGCTCGACTCCGGCCGGGCAGGGGATGATCCGGGCCATCCATCCGGACGAGACGGTTTCCGTGGTAGCGGGGCCTTCCCCCCTGTTCACCAATCCCCGGGCATTGGTCATCGACCCTCAGGGGCGGCTTCTGTTCTTGGAGGTCAGCGGGCAGAAGGGGCTCTGGGCCCTGAGTCCCGGGGGATCCCCCTTGTTGCTGGCCCCGCTGCCCGGGGCCGCAACCCCGGCGCACCTCGCCGTCGATTTCCAGGGACGCATTTGCGTCGGGGACACCGAAGGGGTCTTGCGGGTGTTTCAGCCGAATGGGGACCTTCTTGACCCTCACCTGGCGAAGGGGCTCACGAACGCCTTCTTCGCCTATGGGCCTGGGGGTGTGTTTGGACGTTCCCTTTGGGTGGCGGACGGAGCCGGTCGCCTTCTCACGATCGACGCCTCCGGGTTCACCCAGGTCCGGCTGGTCGGTCTGGGGACGACCAACGGGATGGGAGACCTCCGGTTCGGGCCCGACGGCGCCCT
>DMJJ01000283.1:12774-12927 GCA_003452185.1 Verrucomicrobiales bacterium
TCGGGCCCGACGGCGCCCTGTACCTCGGGGACTTCGTGCGGGATCGCGTCCTGAGGATCGCCCCGGCGCTGGCCGCCGACGCCACCACGTCCGCCTGGCCCCAACGCCGGATCGCCCCGGTGTCGGGGGAGTATGATCTCTGGGATGTTCACA
>DMJJ01000151.1 GCA_003452185.1 Verrucomicrobiales bacterium
GACGCGGGGGGGGCTCATGGCGGTGGGGGGATGGCGGGGGTCAGCGGGGCCGCGTCTCCTTCGCCCCATTCTTCAACACATCTTCCATCTCATCGTCGTCATCCATCCGGATGGAGCGCATCCGGCGGGCCGCCCCGTAGTCGGGGTCCTTGGGGTCCTTGGCCTTCTCGGGGTCGAAGATCCGCGGATCGACCGGGCGGAGGGTGTACGGGGTGTAGTCCGGGGTCGTTGTGAAGCAGTCGGCAATGTCGTTGGCCAGGGCGTCGAACAGGTTCAGCGGGGGAAGGCCGAACACCTCGTAGAGCGTCCGGTGCATGCTGACGATCGTGGTGTGGCGGTGGGAGACGTTCCCCCGGCGCACCCAGGGGCTGATGGCGAGCAGGACGCTCCGCTGCGTGTCGACATGGTCGGGCTCCCCCCCGGAGTCATCCTCGGTGACGAGGATGAGCATATTCTTCCAGTACGGGGTGTGGGAGAGGTAGTCGACGATCCGGCCGAGGGCGAGGTCGTTGTCGGCCATGTAGGAGGCGAGGTACGGGTAGCCCTTGTTCGGCTTGAGGTGCGCCCCGTGGTCGTTGCAGATCGCGATGTTGATGAAGGAGGGGAAGCGGCGGAACCCGTGGCGGTACCGGCGGTCGACATCCTTCATGAACCAATGGGCGCGGTATTGGTCGGGGATGTTGGTGTTGAAGATCGGGAAGTCGAAGCAGGTGTTGTCGTACAGCACCTTGGGCATCGGGATGTTGACCACCTCGCGGGCCCCGGTCGGGTGTTCCTCCTCCTCCTCCTCGACGCCGGGAAACTCAAATCCCTCGCCGTAGTTGCGGAACCGCACCTTGTGGCGGTCGAGATGATCCCACATCGACCCCGCCTCCGGGTAATCCTCGGGGATGAGGGATGCGTTGGAGCCCATGGAGTAGCGGCGTCCCGGGGCGGAGCTCTCTTTCTTGAAGGCCCAGCCGACCGAGTAGGTCATCTGCATCAGGTTGTTGGGCTGCACCCCAACGAGCCACCGGTGGCCGACCCCGGAGCCCTCGGGCTCCATGTAAAAGTTGTCGCTCACGGTGAACTCCCGGGCCAGGGCGTTGTGGTTCACCATCACGGCGGCGTTGGTGAGGGTGGGCTGCCCCGGCTGCTGGATCGTCTGGTGAAGCCCCCACCGAAGCAGGCCAGGGTCGTGGCGGGCTCCCGGGACGCGGTCAAAGATGGTGTCGTAGGAATGGTTTTCCTTGGTGATGAAGACCACGTATTTGAGCTCGGCAGAGGGCTTGCCCGGACGGGCCGGGAGGATCGGGGAGGACATGGCCTCACGGTCGGCCTCGCGATCGACGATCCCGTTGTTCACGAGCACGCGCTCGGTCAATGCCGGGAGCTGGTCGTCGGCGGGAACGTCCAGGAGGGTCAACGCCCCGCGAAGGCCGAGGAACGGGCTCTGGGGAATCTGGCTCCCGGCGTTGGGGCCGCTGCCGAATCCGCGGAACGAGATGCAGGCGAGCGACCGGCCGTCGGGGGAGAGGGCGACGCGATAGGGATACCAGGGGGTGGGGATGTGGCCCAGGGTCCGGAGGTCGCGGGCGTCCAGGACAGCGATGGCGTTGAGGCCGAGCTCGGCCACGTACAGGCGGTCGCCGGCGGGCGAGAGGACCATTCCCGCCGGGCTGACGCCCCGGAGCCCGGCGACCAGGGGGGAGGGGGTCAGCCGGCGCGCCACGGAGAGGGCCCGGGTCCGGAGGTCGATCCGCTCGATGAGGTCGTTGTTCCCGTTGGAGACAAAGAGGGAGTCCGGACCGGCGACCAGGAAGTTGGGGGCGCTTCCCCCGACGGTCTTGCCGTTCTCGGCCGGGGCCCCCATGAGAAGCCCGGTCTTGATCCGGCTGGCCACCACCGGCCGAAGGGGATCGGTCACCCCGAGGCTCCAGACGGAGAAGGATTCCGGGACGTTCGGCTCCCCGAGGCCGGGGATCCGCCGCCCTTCGAATTGAACCCCCTCCCGGGCCTCGCGACTTGGGAAGCCGAACGCCGGGCGGGTGATTCCCCGGGCATCGTACTTCGGATCCGAGGGGGCGGGGATGGGGGAGTATTCAAACACTCCGATGTTCGCCACCCAGAGCTCCTCCCCCGCAGCCGCGAGCGCGTAGGGATATCGCCCCACGGGGGTGGAGCTGAGGAGGCGTCGCGTGGAGGCGTCGATGATCACGACGCGGAAGTTGGCAACATCCGCGCAGTAGACCCGACGGCCATCCGGGCTGAACCGGACATCGACCACGAAGCTGTCCTCGAAGGTGCGTTCGCCCAGGCGGACGTTGAGCTCGACTCTGCCTTCCTGGCGTCCGGTGGCGGCGTCGAAGATGTTCACCCCCCCCTCCTCGCCGCCGCTCCACCAGAGGGATCGGCCGTCGGGTGAGAAGTCGGCCCCGCCGGTGGTGGTGCGGTGCTTTTTCCCCGTGGTGGGGGCTTCGGGGCGGATGCTGGTGAAGACCGGCTCACCCTCCCCTCGCCACTGGCGGACGAGGTCTCCCGAGCTGTCGCTGGCGATGAAGAGGAGCCCGCCGTCGCGGGTCATTGCGAGCCCGTGGGGGTTGCGTGGGAGGGGAAAGCTCCGCCCGGCGGGCTCGAGGTAGCGGCCGTTGGAGAGGATGGTCCGGCCGGCCGGATTGTGCGTGGCGTAGGTCTCGACCGAGGGGGCGTGGAGATACGGCCGTGGAGCGGGGCTCCCCTCCGCGGCACGAACGGGCCCTGGCGCGCAGAGTCGGGTCGCGAGGAGGAGCACCAGCCAGCCCCGTCTCCGGAGCGTGTTGTCGAGAGGTCGCATCGGCGTTGAGGGTGGGGAGCGAGGGGGGCCTTGACCAGCCGGTTCTGTTACCCAGCCGGTTCTGTTGCCCAGCGGGGTCTCTCGGGCTATGCGAGAAGCTCCGGGATCACCCGGCCATGGATGTCGGTGAGGCGGAAGTCCCGGCCGGCGTAGCGGTAGGTGAGCCGCTCGTGATCAAACCCCAGGAGGTGGAGCATCGTTGCGTGGAGGTCGTGGACGGAGACCCGGTTCTCGACGGCCCGGAACCCGAAGTCATCGGTTGCCCCGTAGATGGTTCCCCCGCGGATTCCGCCCCCGGCGAGCCAGAGGGAGAATCCCCAGTGGTTGTGATCGCGCCCGGCGGCGGCCCCCCCGCCGTTTTGTCCCATCTCCACGGAGGGGGTTCGCCCGAACTCGCTGGAGCAGAGGACGAGGGTCTCGTCGAGGAGCCCCCGTTGCTTGAGGTCCTGGATCAACGCCCCCAGCCCCTGGTCGCACTCGCGGGCCACCTTGCGATGCTCCTCGCGGATGTTGGCGTGGCTGTCCCAGGGCTGGAGGTTGCCGTGCCAGGTTTGCACGAAGCGGACCCCCCGTTCGACCAGCCGGCGGGCGATGAGGAGCTGCCGGTTCTGCGGTCCCTCGCCGTACATCCGGCGGATGTGCTCCGGCTCCTGCTGGAGGTCGAAGGCGTCGGTCGCCTCGAGCTGCATCCGGTAGGCGAGCTCGAACGAGTGGATCCGGGACTCGAGGGCCGCCTCGCCCGGACGGGAGGCGAGATGGCGCGCGTTCAACTCCTGGAGGAGCTGGAACTGGCCCTGCTGCTCGTCGGGGGTGAGCCGACGGTTGCGCACGTGTTCGATCACCTTGGTGGGGTCGGCCTGGGTGGTGTCGACGTGCGTCCCCTGGTAGGCGCCGGGAAGGAACGCGGAACGCCAGTTCGCGGCCCCGCCCACGGGCATCCCGCCGGGGCAGAGGGCGATGAAGCCGGGGAGGTTCCGGTTTTCGGAACCCATGCCCCAGGTGAGCCAGGAGCCGAAGCTCGGCCGCACCAGCCGCTGGTCGCCCGTGTTCATGAGCATGAGCGAGAGCTCGTGGCTAGGCAGCTCGGCGTACATCGAGCGGATCACCGCCATCTCGTCGACGCACTGGGCGACGTTGGGAAAGATGTCGCTGACCGGGATGCCGCTTCGCCCGTACTGCTGGAAGGTGAAGGGAGAGGGGAGGGCAACGCCGGTCCGCCGCTCGGTCTGGAGGTTCTCGTACGGGAGTCGCTCCCCCCCGCGCCGGGTCAGCTCGGGCTTGGGATCAAAGGTGTCGACCTGCGACATCCCCCCGTTGAGGAAGACGTGGATGACGTGCTTGGCGCGGGCGGGAAAGTGCGGCGTGGACCCGGCCCCGTGGGCGGCGGGCGAGAGGAGGTCGGCCAGGGCCAGGGATCCGAACCCCATGCCGCAGCGACGGAGGAACTCCCGGCGGGTTGGGTGGAGGAGGGTGTTCATGGGATGGAATGGGCTGGGCTGGGCTGAGTTCAATCGATGAAGACAAACTCATTCGATGCGAGCAAGGCGTGTGCGAGCCGGGACCACGGGGCCTCGGGGGGCCCCTGCCCCGCCCTGCGGACGTAGGTGAGGGCCGCGTTGAGCTCCTCGGGGGCCGGATCCCGGGAGAAGAGGGCCCGATAGAGCCGCCGGACCCGGGCGGCCGCGTCGCCGTCGCCGTCGCCGGGCCTGGCCAGGCGGGCGGCGAGTGCGGCGGCCCGATCCTGGATGAAGTCCGAGTTCAACGCGAAGAGCGTCTGCTGCGGCACGCTGGTCTCGGGTCGCCTCGCGGTGCAGGCCGAGGGGTTGGCGCCGTCGAAGGTGCTCGAGAGGGTGGAGACGATGTCGCGGTTGATGAACCCGTAGACGCTGCGACGCGGCACCACGGGCTGGGCCTGGAGGTCGAACGGCCTCCCGCCCATGGAGAGCTGGAGCTCGCCCGAGACCGCGAGGAGGGAATCGCGCATCGCCTCGAGCTCGAGGCGGTGGCGGGGCATCCGCCAGAAGAGCTCGTTGTCGGGGTCGATCATCCGGGCGCGGGGGTCCTCGGCGGAGGCCTGTTTGTAGGCGGCCGAGAGGAGGAGGCGCCGGTGGAGCCGTTTGAGTGACCAGCCCTCCTCGGCGAACTGCGATGCCAGGTGGTCGAGGAGCTCCATCTGCACCGGCCTGGCGGCGCGGGTTCCCCAGTCGTCGGGGGTTCGCACCAGCCCCTGGCCGAAGTGGTGTTCCCAGACCCAGTTGACGATCACCCGCCGGGTCAGGGGGTTGTCGCGGGAGGCGACCGCCCGGGCCAGCCCGAGCCGTCGGCGCCCCTCGGGGAAGGCCGGGGCGGGGGTTGTGGAGAGGGCTGAGAGAAACCGGGCCTCGACCGCCTCGCCGCGGTCGAGGGGATTGCCCCGCCGCAGCACATGGAACGCCGCCGGCGAGGGATCCTCCCCCAGCACCATGGCGCGGGGGGGCGACCCGGGAGAGTTGAGATGGAGCTCCTCGATGGCTCCCCGGCGACCGGCGAGGTCATCGTTCACGGTCCGGTTCAGCAGCTCCGCCCCCAAGGCATCCGACACGGCGGTGGGGGTGTTGGGCCCGAACAGATGATGTCGGAGCTGACGCTGCACCGCGCTGTTGATCTCCTGATGGCGCCCATCCTCGTCCGGGATCACCTCGGCCCCCTCGCCTGCCTCGGCCACGGCGGATTGGAGTCCCTTGAGCCAGGCTTGCTGCTCCTCGGCGAACAGGGCCCCGTAGGCCTCCGCCACCTGGAGCATCGACTGGGGCTGCTTCCGTTCCAGCGCCTCGAGAACGCGGGGGTTCCAGCGGGGGGCGGCCACGGCCAGCTTCTGCCCTTCCTTGAAGGGGGCGGGATCCCCGTTTTCCTTGCGAAGGGTTTGAACGAGGTTGGAGCAGGCCGCCTGGAACAGGGGCGAGGCGTTCGTGCCCACAGGGGCGAGCGCGGCGAGGCGATGCCAGGGGCCGAACACCGGCTCCTCGGGAGGGAGGGAGCGAAGGTAGTCCCTCCATCGATTGAAGAGGATGGGGCGGATGTCGTCGGTCCGGTAGGAGAGAAACCCGGTGGAGGTGTCCTGCTCCCCCATCCCCCGGGCGATCTCGCGCAGGTACATCCCGACCTGCATCCGCAGTCGACCCCGCAAGACCTCCACCTGGTCGCGGGCCAGGTCGTCGTGCACCTGCTGGCGCCGGGCGAGCTCCCGCTCGTACTCGAGACCAGCCTTGGGATCGGCCGCCGCCCCCAGGGGGGGAAGCCGGTCCGGGACATGGCTCGGGGCCAGGGTGGCGTACAGGGAGTAGTAATCCCGGGTGGGGATCGGGTCGAACTTGTGATCGTGGCACCGGGCGCAGGCGACGGTGAGCCCCTGGAGTCCGCGGGTGATGACATCGATCTGGTCATCGATGAGGTCGTGGCGGTTCCGGTACTGCATCCCGACAGTCAGGAACCCCAGCCCCGCAAGCGCCGGATCCCCCTCCCCCAGCCCGAGCTGATCGGCGGCGAGCTGCTCCAGGATGAAACGGTCGTACGGAAGATCGGCGTTGAAGGCCCGGATCACGTAGTCGCGATAGGTGTAGGAGAAGGGGAACTGGGTGAACCCGATGGCGCTTCCGCCATGGGTGTCGGCATACCGGGCGAGATCGAGCCAGTGGCGGCCCCACCGCTCCCCGTATCGAGGGGAGCTGAGGAGACGGTCGATCACCTTCCCCTCCGCATCGGGCGAGGCATCCCCCAGGAACGCCTCGACCTCCTCCCAGGTGGGGGGAAGGCCGACGAGGTCGAAGGTCACGCGACGGATCCACTGCCAGCGCGGAATCGCGGGGGAGAGGGAAAGCCCGCGGGCCTTGAGCCCGGCGAGGAGGAACCGGTCGATGTCCGTGGACGCCGCCCCGGTGGGTGGGGGGACCGGTGGTGGGCGGACCGGTGCAAAGGCCCAGTGGGGGGGCTGGGAGGCGGGGGCCCCGGCGGGCCGGGGACCGGGCTCCGTGGCGGGGAGTCCCAGGGCCAGGAGGAGCAGGAGCGGCACCATGGCGCCCGCGGCGAACGGGAGGGGGACCAAAGGCCGTTGGCCCGGGTGGGTCGGTAGTGGCATCACATCATTCAAGGCGTTGTTCGAGGCACCGCGCCCCCCGTGGGTGGAGGTGACCCGGCGGGGAGCGTCTCGATTGGACGCAAACCGCGCCCCGGTTCATCAACTGGAAAGCGGCGGCTCCGGGGCTGCCGGCGGGGCGGCTCGGGGGAGGCCTCACGCCGTGGCGAAGTCCTCAAGGTAATCCTCCACGATCGTGCGAAGCGGCGGCGGCGCGGGGAACCCGAGGGCGGTCGCCCGGGCCCCGTCCACGGCGACGGGCCAGCCGTCGACGATCCGCTGGATCCGGGGGTCGAACGCTTCGGTGATCGGCCCGAGGGAGAGTCCGCGGGCCTGACCGACCTCCGCGAGCACCGACTCCGCGATGCGGGGGGTGACCTGGTGGGCGGGGAGGCCGATGGCCCGATCCTCCCCCAGCCGGCTGGCCGGGACCTCGTGAAGGGCGACGAGGGATTCGATCACGGTGCGGTAGCCGGTCATCGGGTGGCGCTGGTCGCGGCGGACCGGCAGCCGGCAGGGCTCCCCCCGGAGCGGTTCCCGGAACATCCCGCTGGCCCACCCGGAGGCGGCGGCGTTCGGTTTTCCCGGCCGGATGATGACGGTGGGGAGGCGGGCGGACCGGCCGTCGAAGTGGCCCTTGCGCGAGTGATCATTGACGAGCAGTTCGCAGATCGCCTTGGTCATCCCGTAGGTGGTTTGCGGGGTCAGCTTCGTCTGGTCGGTGTTGGGATCCTGCATGGCCGTCCCGCCGAAGCAGGCAATGCTGCTGGCGAACACCAGTCGGGGGAGGCCGGGGAGGGCGCGAGCGGCCTCGAACACGTTGCGGCCCCCGTCGAGGTTGACCCGGAGGGCGTCGTCGAACCGCTCCTCACACTCGCCGCTGACCATGGAGGCGAGATGAAAGAGGGAGGTGGCGGGGTCGGTGCCAACGGCCTCGATTACGGCCTCCCGGTTGCTGATGTCGCCGTGGACCTGCCGGACCCGGGGGTCGGAAGGGGGGGAGTGGAAGTGGGCGTCGAAGAGGAGGATCTCGCGGATCGGCTCGGGGGTGCCGGAAGGGCCCGTGAGGGTGCCGCGCTGGAGGAGGTGTCGGCAGAGCTGGGAGCCGAGGAACCCGCCCCCCCCGGTGATGAGGACCTTCATGCAGGGAGGGGATCGGGGTTTGCAATGTGGGGCGGTCTCATTTGGAATGACTCCGTGACGATGAACAACCGGCTTGCGGGGCACAAGATTGGATTCGTCGGCCTGGGGAACATGGGCCGGGCGATGGCGCGGCACCTGCATGCGGCCGGCGCGACGGTGGTGGTCTGGAACCGGAGCGAGGCGCCTGCCGCCGCGGCAGCCGCCCTGGGCATGCGCCGCGCGGCGACGCTTCCCCAGCTGGCGCGGGAGGTGGGAGCAGGGATCCTCTGCATCAATGTCACCACCACCGAGGTGGTGCGGCAGATCCTCCTCGGTCCCGGGGGACTCGTCGAGGGGGCCGACCCGGGGGCGGTCTTCATCGACTT
>DMJJ01000539.1 GCA_003452185.1 Verrucomicrobiales bacterium
AAGCGCCTGCGGTTGCCGCCCCGATGCAGGCGGAAACGACATCCTCCACATGGATGAAGTCCTGGCTTCGGCTTCCCGACCCGTGCCAAGCGAGGGGCTCCCCCCGAAGCGCCCGGTGGACGAACAGGGGAAGCACGCTCCCAAGGGCCATCCCCGGGCCATAGGGGGAGGAGAGCCTGAGCGAAGCTGCCAGCATCCCCCGGGTCCGGGCACGCTCGCAGGCCTGCTCCCCGCCCAGTTTCCCGACGGCGTACGGGGTGGCAGGAGCCGTGGGATGATGCTCGTCGATCGGGACGACACTGGGGTGGCCGATGACGGCGATGCTGGAGAGGTAGACAAATCTCCGAATCGACCTCCGCTCACACGCGTTCAGGAGCAGCTCGGTGGCCGTGGCGTTGGCCGCCAGGAACTGCGCCGGATCGCACCCGGCCGCCGAGGGGAGCAAGGCCGCGCAGTGGAAAACCACATCGAGAGGCCCCGTCGCGGAGGCCTCCACCCCCAGAGTCGTAGGAACGAGGAGATCCCCGGTGACGATGCCAACCCCGTGCGGCGCATGGGAGAGCTGTGTCCCCGGGCGCACCATGGCGCAGACCTCCCATCCGCGGTCCAGGAGTCCGGCGACGAGGTGCCTGCCAACGAAGCCGGTGGCTCCCGTGACCAAAGCGCGCATGCGAAGGAGCCTACCGCGGGTCCGCGGGCTGGAAAGCAAAATGCCCCGGTTCGTCGCCCGCGGGGCCGCCCCTACAGGCCAGGGCCCGACCGGACAGGCTTCCCCACCTCGGGAAGGAATCCGGTCAGCAGCCCGATCAACGGGAGATACGAGCAGACCTGAAAGACGAACTCGATGCTCGTAAGGTCGGCCAGCCGCCCGAGCACGGCCGACCCGATGCCGGCAAGCCCGAAGGCGAGGCCGAAGAAGAGCCCCGCCATCAACCCGACCTTCCCCGGCAGCAGCTCGGTCGCGTAGACGAGGATCGCCGGGAAGGCGGAGGCCATGATGATGGCGATCACCACCGAGAGGATCGTCGCCCACCCGAGGCTCGTGTACGGGAGCAGGAGGGAGAACGGGGCAACCCCCAGGATCGAGATCCAGATCACCTGCTTCCGCCCGATCCGGTCGCCGACCGGCCCCCCGATCAGCGTCCCGGCTGTCCCCGCAACCAGGAACACGAAGAGCCGCACCTGGGCGGCATCAACCGGAATCCCGAACCGATGCATGAGGTAGAACGTGTAGTAGTTCGTCATCGAGGCGAGATAGAAGAACTTCGAGAACATCAGCAGGAGCAGCACCCCGACCGAGAGGATCACGGTTCGCCGGCTCACCCCCGCTGAATCGATGCGCGCCCCGGTGCCCCGGCCGGCCGGGACCGCCAGCTGCCCGGCGTACCAGTTGCCGACCTTGGCGAGAATGAACATCGCAGCGAAGGCGAGCAGGCTGAAGCAGAGGATGTAGCGCTGTCCGCGGGGAACGATCACCCAGGCCGCGAGCAACGGACCGAGCGCCGTGCCGGCGTTTCCGCCGACCTGGAAGAGCGACTGTGCAAACCCATGGCGCCCCCCCGAGGCCAGCCGGGCCATCCGGGAGGACTCCGGATGAAAGACGGCCGATCCAAGCCCCACCAATCCGGCCGCCACCGTGACGATGGGATAGGTCGGGGCCAGGGCGAGCAGGATGAGCCCGCACAAGGTGACCCCCATCCCAAAGACCAGGGAGTACGGCTTTGGATGGCGGTCGGTGTACAACCCCACAACCGGCTGGAACACCGACCCCACCATCTGGAAGGTCAGCGTGATCAGCCCGATCTGCGTGAAGGAGAGGTTGAACGACTCCTTCAGGAGCGGGTAGATCGCCGGGATCAGCGCCTGAATCGCGTCGTTCAGTAGGTGACAGAAGCTGACCGCAAACAGGATGCGGGTAGCAGTCGTGATCGGGTCGCGCGAGGGCATCCCGGTCTGGGTCACCAGGGGCGGGGGTGGAGCGGTTTCGATTTCAGGCATAAAAAAAAGGCCCTGCTTCCTTTCGGGAGCAGGGCGATCAAAGGGTTTTTTAAGTGGTTACCTTCGCGCGCGCTGCCCCCGGCCTGGCCAAAGGTTCAGCAGGGCGTGGGCACGCTTCGTAGCGACGGTAATCGAGGGGAGAACCGTGGAGCAGAGCACCGCTCCGGAGTGGGTCACGGGCACAGCGATCCGCGCCCTGGAGAGGGCGGCGGACTCGGTCAATGTGCTCGCGATGCGCATAACGCGGGAGGGAAGGTAGAGGATCCGACGGAAATGTCAACCCGGGGGGCAGCGTAGCGCAGACAGCCTTGTCTGCTGTATCGCCGACTGCCCAGTCGGCTGCGCGCCCCTTCGCGGACGGGCGTCCCTTCCTCACCCAACGCCACCTCGCGCACGCACGCCTTGCCGGTTGGGCAACCGGCGCCAGCGTAGCGCAGACAGCCTTGTCTGCTGTATCGCCGACTGCCCAGTCGGCTGCGCGCCCCTTCGCGGACGGGCGTCCCTTCCTTACCCAACGCCACCTCACGCACACACGCCTTGCCGGTTGGGCAACCGGCGATACGGCAGGC
>DMJJ01000551.1 GCA_003452185.1 Verrucomicrobiales bacterium
GAGATGCTGGCCCGAAAAGTGCGCTCCCGCCTTCCATCGGCCACAGGCCCCAACCCCTGAGACAGGGGCCACACCACACCGCCCCGCCCCGCCCTGCCGTGGGCCGGGTGTCAGTAGCCCAGGATCAGCACGTCGTACACCCCGCTCACGGTTGCCTCCACGCCCCGCCCCCGGCGGGTCACCACCGTGGTGGGATCGGCCGCGGAGACCTTCCGAATCCCCCCGCTGACGGAGATCGAGACCCGGAAGAGCGGCCCCTCCTCGATCGGCGGAGGCAGCACATAGGGACGCTCCCTCGACGGCGTGGTCTGGGGCGGACTGGAATACCCGAGCAGATGCACCCGGAGGGTCCGGGCAACGGGATCATCCGTCACCACGCTCTGCACCGTCACCGGCGCCCGGAGGGTGATCCGCGGCGAGGGGTCGAGCCACCGGACTGCATCGGCCAGCAGTTTCCTCGTCTCAACCGTCGCGTGATCACTCGCCGTCGCCCAGTCCGGCGAGGCCGAGAGCGTCAACACCCTCCCCTTTCCCACGGGATGCACCAGGGCTGCCGGTCCCACCGGGGCGTCCGCGCTCAAGGGCCAATCCCGGTTGTAGCGGCCTTCCGCGTGAAGCCAGGTGCGATGCGGCTTCATCAGCTCCCCGGCGACGGTTGCGGTCAGGGGCTGGTAGACAACAGCCGGGCCCCGCACCAGGAAGGGCCAGTCCCGCCGGCCCCCGGGGGCCAGCCGTTCCGCCCCCTCCGAGCGGTCGGCCGCGGCAAACCGGACCCAGTTGTCCTGCGACTCCAGCTCCCGCACCACGCGGGCCCCCACGAGCTCCGCCAGCGGGGACTCGGCAAGCCGCCCGCCGCGGGGCCCGCGGGTCCCCGTCGACCCCAGCACCAGAAGATTCCCACCCGAGGCGACGTACTCCCGGAAGAGCTCCACCTCGCGGGCCGTCACGATCGATGTGTTCGGCAGGACCACCACCCGGAACCGGGCGAGGGCCGATGCGCTCAGGTTCTCGTCCAGGAGCACCCCCCACGGGATGTGCTCGTAGACCATCGCCTTGTGAACCCCCTGGAACGCCTGGAAGAAGTCGGCAGGCTTCTCACGGCCCACCCAATCGCGGGTTCGGCTGCTGTAGTAGATCCCAACCTCCTGGACCGGCTCCTGCCCGAAGTGGGTCCGCCGGGCGGCCACCGATTCAAAAAGCTGTCCGAAGCGTTCGTACGCCACCGGGTCGAGACCCCCGTCGAACCCGGTCTTGTCGACGATCGTGACGAATCCCCCGTGGGCCAGAAGCGTGAAGAGCTCCCACCGGAGATCCTCCAGCGGACGGGTGGTCTGGTCGTGGTACATCCGGACCCCGCGTTGCATCGCGATCTGGAACGGGTGCCCCGGGTTGGCCGCGCGATAGAACTCCGCGTTCAGCCCGACGGTCAGGGCGCTGAACCCCCAAACCCCGGTCTCACCCGTTACAAAGTCGCCGTTCCGCGCATGCTGCACGGGGCGTTGTCCCACCTCCCAGGAGAACGGGGGATTCCCGTGGTAGTTAAAGTCGAGGCTGGCCCGGGGGTTCAGGCTCCGGACATGGGCTGCGAGCTCCCGCTCGAAGAGCTCGCTGGAGGCGTAGCGAAACTCGAGCATCTCGTCCCATTCCTCATCCCACGTCGGCCCCTTGGGCATCGGATGACCGTGCAGCGCCTGGAACTGCCGCTGGCAGGCGTCGCACCAGCAGCCGTACGGGGGCCCGAACCCCTGGTCGACCATGTCGAGGTGGAATCCATCGATGCCGTAGGCGAGTTGCTCCTCCACCATCCGCTTCATGAACTCGAGGTAACCCGACCGGTAGCAGACCCGTCCCTCGATCGGCTTCCCATCCGCCCCCACCATTCGCCACTCCGGATGTTCCCTCAGGGCCTGGGAGGGATACTGCACCTGGCAGTACGCGATGACCGGCAGGCCAAGTCGCTTCCCCTCCTCGACCCCTTCCCGAAGGACATCGCGCCCCCCGAGCCCGGGGGCCTTCGGCTGAAGGCGGCTGTTGTAGAAGGCCCAGTCCCCCTCACGAGTCCACAGGACCAGGTACTCGGCGTGGGCCTTCGCCGCGGCGCGGGCGATCGCCCCGCCATCGAACCGCACCGCGAATCCCGTGTCGCTGGCCGAACCGCCAAACTGCGACCCCGTGGGGCCCACCTCCAGGCCGACCTTCGACCGCTGGAACCAGGGGGAACCGCCGTGCGCCGTGAGCGAGAGAGCAACGGCCAGGAGGAGCCAGATCGGGGCACCCCCCCCGGGATGAGTGTGGATGGCGCGGCGTGGAGGCATGAGGGGACGTTAGAAATCCAGCCGCGGGGATGCAACGGCATACGGGGTGAGCCCCCAGCCTACGGGACCAGCCGCCTCAGCCGCTCGAAGTCCGCATCGCTCCCCGCGGGATCAAAGTCGAAGGACCCCTCGAACCGGATCAGCTCGGCGTGGCGCCGCTGCATCCGTTCCTGGATCCCGGGACGGGGAGCGACGACATAAAAGGCCGCCATCTCCAGCCGGTCCCGGATCTCCACCCCCCCGTTGGCGAGGCTGAACGGGACCTGCTTCACCCCGTCGGCATCAAACCGAAAAACCTCGGCAGGATGGTCCATCCAGGGCGGGAGCTTGAACTGGAAGGCTCCCTCCCGGGGCTGAAACCGGAAGATCTTCTCCACCGGGTCGGGCCTGTAGGCAAGATCGACAACGAAGAGCAGCCCCCCCTGCGGGCCCATGACCGAGGCCAGATCCCAGGATGGGGTGCCCCGCACGGGCTCCCGTCGCTGCTCATAGGCATCCCCCTCCAGCAGGAGGTCCTCCATCATCCGAATCTCCCGGTTCACCCGGGTGATCGGGTCGATCAGGTCGCGAAACCGGACCAGCGACTTGAGGCTGAGGTTGAACCAGTAGAGCGAGGTGATCCGCTGGGCGAGGGCCTCGCAGGCCTGCACCCGCAGCTCCCCCGGGGTGGGGGAGAGACGGGACCGTCCGCCGTGGCGTTCCCATCCGTCATGCGCCCCCTGCGACCAGCAGGCGATGGGCATCGGGCGATTCAGATCGCGCAACGACCGAGTCATCTCGCCAATCGTCTCCAGCGGAGCCCCCCATCGCAGGCGCTCCCCTCCCCAACGATCGTACCGGCCCCAGGCATCGGGCGCCGGAGCGGAGACCCGGTAGGCGTCGAAGTGGGGGTAGTCGGAGAGTCCGGCGTAGTAGCGCCAGACCCGCTCCTCGCTGTGGGTGACCGACGTCGGGAGACGGGTCGCCTGATACGGCGCCAAGGCGCGCCAAACCTCCATGGGAGGGACAGGACGCCCACCCCCGTACTGTGGTTCCCCCAGAAACTCGACGGCGTGGATCCTCGGAAGCATCGCATCCGTGTCGTAGTGTTGGAAGGGCTGGAGCCGGTTCATGTACTTGAGCGGATAGCGATCGAAGAGCGGGGTGTTGGAGTAGCCGGGCACCTCCTGGTGCATCCCCGCGTTGAGGTGCATTCGCCGGAGGGTCTTGAGATAGGGTTCCACGTGGAGGGTGTTGCTGCTTCCCAGGCCCGAAGCGACCCAGCCAGCCCCGAGGTCGAACACCTCCCGCTTGACCCGGAGGTGAGCCCAGAGGGAGGGGAGAGTGCCTGAGGTTCCGGCGCACGCGACCTCCAGGGCCGCATACCCCAGGGGCAGGCTTCCCGTGGCCACACGCGCCCCCCCTTTCTCTCCCGGGGGAATCACCCCGTCGGCCGGGAAGGATTCGAGGCGAGTCAGCCAGGGCTGGGGGCGGAGCTCGCGGCATCGGCTGTTGGCCGAAGGGAGCCAGAGCCGGCACGCGCTCGGTCGGACGGCGGCTCCGGAGCGGTTCGCCACATGAAATACGACGCTGTCAGGAACGGGTCCGAGCCCCGTCCCGAGAAAGGTGACCGCGCTCAGCCAGACCGATGGGGCCTGGAGCGAGACGGGAATCTCCTCGGATCCCCCCGCTCCCCAGTCGATCGAGAGATCCGCCCCCGTGCCCGCACCCCAGTTGGTTCCCGCCCCGTTGAAGCTCCAGACCGTGAGCGCCCCGGGGGCCAGGAGGAGGTCGTTGGTGGGCCAGGCCGAGGGAGTGTCATGCCAGGTCCAGGCCCCATCAGCCAGCCACTCGGACGGAGTCCGCCCCCGACACCGGATCGGCAAGGCAGCCGTCAGAAGCAGTGGAACCCCGCTGCCATTCCGGAGGTAGAGCTGCACCCGGGCTCCCAGCTCCGGGTTGGGTTCCTTCCAATACCGCATCTCGGAGGATTGTGTATGCGGGATGACGGTCACCCCGGCGAGCTCCAGCTGGGCCGCACCCGATTTGATCCGAGCCAGAAGGAGGGGCAGGAGGAAAACCAGCAAGAGGCCCGGCGGCCCGGAATTGGCCCGGGGAGGAGGGTTGATGAGCGATTGCTCGAGTCGGAGGGGCTGCTGTCTCATCGGTCTGGTTCCAAGAGGTCCGCCTCATCGGTCAAGGGTGGCAACAGGCCCCCCTCACGGGACGGGCACGCAGGCCGAAGGTCACGGATGAGGGCCATCGGAGCAGGGTCACCGGGGCATTCTCAAAACCCTCGCGGTGGCGTCAAGCACCCAGGCACGACTCCTCCGCCGTGTGCGCTTGCGGTCTGAATGCCCTCACCGGCCTGACCCGCCCCTCGCCACCGAAGGCGTGGCGGGAGGGGCCATCTCGCGAAACAAGTCCGCGGGCCAGAGGCCAACCCTCTCGAACCCGGCTGGAAGATCCTGTCGAAACTGCACGTACGCCCTCACCTTCCCCTTCGTTGTGTAGCTCAGGGCCCCGGCGGCCTTGCCCGGGGTCATCAGGCTGTACCCGGCAAGGGTGCAATCCTCCAGATCCACATGGAGTTTTCCCGTGGCCGAATGCCCTTCGGTACAGAGGATCCCCGTCGACTTTCCCCCCATCTCCGGCTGGGTGAAGTTCAAAACGATCATCCGGCAGCGGATGAACCGAGCCCGCGCACAGTGACTGGCGTAGGAGATCGCCACCGCGTTGTCGGGATGAACCATCGTGCAATCTTCAAACACCACGTGGGGCTCGGCAGGCATGACCTGCTCCCAGCCGCCGAGGAGCACGGCGGCGGTGTCGCCCACCCAGTCAAGGGCAAGGAGGTAGCAATGCGTGAAACGACTCGGCTCCCCCGGACGCACCGTCGGATAGACAACCCCCCCACCGAAGGCCCTCCCCGTCCCGACGCAATCCTCCACGACCACCGTAAACCCCTCGCCGCTCCGGTTGGTGAGATCCCAGAAGAACCCGGCGTCCCCTCCCGCGGTGTAGAGGTGGCGCAACGTCCACCGGTCCCAGATGATGCTTGAGAAGGTCTCCTTGTTGTTTCCGTTGGGCCAATGCTTGTCGGAGGCACGGATGGGCCCCCACCAGTCCCAGCTCTTGAATCCCTTGGCGGGGTCCCCCGAATCGATCATCACCCAGCCATGCGCCCCTGAGCCGAGGCTTCCGTCGAAATCGCCAACAAGTTCGTTGTAGGCCCCTGCGGCTCCCTTGTGGGAAGGGAAGAGGTTGGCTTCGACATAGGTGTCCGGCCGCACCTCGATCCGGTGTCCGCCACGGTCATCCGGAATGGCATCCAGCCCCTGCTGAAGGGTGTGAAACGCCGTCGCCCAGGTGAGCCCATCCGAGTTGTCCCCGAGCTTGGAAACGTGGAGCACCAGCCCGGCCTGCGACCGGGTGGCGATCTGGACCAGGGCCAGCATCCAGCAGATCAGGCGGCATGCATTCATGCAGTGAGTCCGGTTCAAGCAGCAGCAACTCCACCTCTATTGCGTTCTCTGTGTTCCTTTGCGGCAATCAGGTCCCTCTTT
>DMJJ01000582.1 GCA_003452185.1 Verrucomicrobiales bacterium
GATCCCGGCGCCCCCCACCCCGTAGCCCTCCCCACCCCTCGCGCTCCCGCCATTCCAAAAAGCCCACTTGACTTTTACCTCATCTGTCATACTGTCCTATGACAGTAAACGTCTCGGGAGCCGAGACCCAACCAGCGATGCTGATCGAGCTGAACTACAAGTCGGGAAAGCCGGTGTACCTCCAGTTGGTCGACCAGGTGAAGGCGGCCGTCGCCTCGGGGGCCCTGGCGGCGGGAGATCCCCTGCCGTCGATCCGGCCTCTAGCGGAGAGGCTCCGGGTGAACCGCAACACCGTGGCGAAGGCCTACGAGGAGCTCGAGAGCCAGGGGATCATCGAATCCCTGCCTGGGAAGGGGTCGTTTGTCAGGCAGCCAAAATCCCCCCTTCGGAAGGAGATCCGCCATGAGCTTCTGGCGCGGGAGATCGACCAGTCGGTCGTGGCGGCACACCACCTCCAGGTGAGCCGGGAGGATTTCCTGGAGCTCGTCAGGGAGCGTTACGAGCAGTTCGAGCAACGCCGGGACTCAGCCCAATCCATCCAAAAGGAAACCCGATGAGCGATCCGATGCCAGTGGTCCACGTCCGCAACCTTCACTATGCCTATGACGGCAGCGACGCCGTCCGGGGCCTCAACCTGAGCGTGCGTCGCGGAGGGTGCCACGCCCTGTTCGGAAGGAATGGGGCAGGCAAGACCACCACCATGAAATGCCTGCTGAACCTGCTCCAGCCGCAGGAGGGGGAGGTGAGGCTCTTCGGGCTCGACCCCGCAGTCGACGAGGTGGCGGTGAAGCGCCGCATCGCCTATGTCCCGGACTCGCCGGCGTTTTACCCCTGGATGACGGTCGGCGAGACGATCGACTATCTCGCCTCGTTCCGACCCCAATGGAACGACGGGAAGGAGAAGGATCTCCTGCGCCGGTTCACCCTCGATCCGCGAAAGAAGGTCACCTCGCTTTCCAAGGGGCAGCGCACGCAGTTGGCCCTGATCGGCGCGCTCTGCCCGGAGCCCGAGCTTCTGGTCCTGGATGAGCCAACATCGGGGCTCGACCCGATCGTCCGCCGGGAGTTCATCGAGACGGTCATCGGCGCCTACCAGGAGGGGGGGGATGGGGATCGGACCATCCTGGTTTCAACGCACCTGATCTCGGAGTTTGAAGGGCTGATCGACGAGTTCACCCTTCTGGAGGGGGGGCGGGAGATCCTCACCCTCGGGGCGGATGCCGCACGGGAGCGGTATCGCAAGGTGCGGGCCCGGTTCGCCCGCCCGGCCTCGGAGATAGAACTCCCCGCCGGGCTTCACGCCCGGTGTGTGGGCAGGGAGCTGGAGGTGATCGTTCAAGGGGACGAGAGCCTGCTCCTGCGCCAACTCCGGGAGCAACAGCCCCAGGCCCTGGAGACCGAGGGGCTCAGCCTGGAGGAGATCTTCCTCGTGGCCGCGGCCCCCGCCGCACCGGAAGGAGCGCTGCGATGAGCCTCACGAACGACCTTCGGGCCTGCCGCAGCGGCATCCTGGTGCCACTCGGCCTCCTCGGTCTGATCCTGGCGGCCCACCATCTCCCCTTCGGCTCACGCGCGGAGATTCGGCAGCTCTCCCCCTTCGTCTTTTTCCTGACCTGCCCGTACCTCGGAGCCCTCGCCTTCGGACATGAGTTCGACTCACAGACCCTCGCCCTGCGCCTCATGGAGCCGAGGCGCCGGATGGAGGTCTGGAGGGAGAAGTTGATCGCGGGAATCGTCGCGATGCTCGCGTTCGCCCTCCCCGCCCTGGTGGCCGTGTACTTCATGGACATGATGCACGCGGGTGCGTCGATCCTGTTCCCCGCGATCTGGGTGATCAACTCGGTTGTCGCGGGGCCCGCCCTGGCCCTCGCAACCCGGTCGACTCTTGCGGCGGCGGCCCTCTCATTCCTGGGAGGCCTGAGCCAGTTGGTGACCGTGTTCGTGCTGGTGCAGTGGCAGCTCATCCCGGCCGAGTGGGAGTCGTGGGCCGCCCTCTCCCTGTCGGCGGCCTACTCCACATGGATGGTGGCCTGGAGCTGGGTGGGGTGGAAGCGCTGCCAGCCCGGGTGGACCGGAGGGCGGTTTGCCTCGGGGACCGGCCTCCCCGCGGGGTTCAGGATCAGGGGAGCCCACCCTCATCGGAGGCAGCCGGGATGGAACCTGGTGCGGCTCCAACTCTCGCATGTCACTGGCATCTCCCTGCTCGGAGTGGGCCTGCTGACCCTGACGTGCGTCGACGTCGCCTGCCTCAGAGCGGGCCCGGCGGCGCAAATGGCCGCCGCGGCCTGCTTCCCCGCCCTGATCCTGCTGCTCGTCCTCATTGTGCCGCTCATGGTGGGGGTGGCGATGGCCGGGGTCGGACGTCCCCTCGGAACAGAACACCTCCATGCAACGCTCCCGCTCAGGGCTGCCCGCCTGGGATGGACGGGAGCGATCACGGGGCTCGGGGTGAGCGGGGTCATCGGGATGGTGGCCCCGGCCTGGATCGAGGCGCAGGCCCACAGTTACTCCGGCTGGTTTGTCGCAAGCCCGGTCACCCTCCCCCTCATGGCGGCTGGAACCTTGCTGGGCTTTGCCGTTGGGTGGTTTTCAACACTCGCCACCCGGACCGCGGTCGGGGCCACCCTGCTCGGCGGAAGCCTCATCCTGATCACCCTCCTCGCGTGGGTGAACATTCAATGCTGGGGCGTTCCACGCGTCACCGCGGCCGTTCGCCATATCGAGGTGAACCCCGTGGAACCGTGGTCGGCCCCCGCGTGGGGGGTTTCCGATCTCAGCGTGGTATTGGCCCACGAGCCGGCATGGCTCCTGGGATATACGGCGGCCACGCTGGCAACGCTCGTCGGCCTCCTCGCCTGGAGCGTCCATCGAGGCCGGTACCAGCATGTCCCTCGGACGCACTGCATCGTGGCGTTCCTGCTCTTTCTCGGGCTCTTCGGGGCAACCCAGTTTCTGATCGGCCTCTGGATCTGCATGCGCCACCTGCAGGCGTGACCCCCCCGTTTCTGCTTCCGCTTCCGGTTGACACCGGAGCCCCCGCGCCCTTACCACAGCCAGGGAAGGATGCCATGAAACGATGATCAGCACGGATGCCGCAGGGCTCGCCCTCTCCATTGCCCAGGGGCTCATCAAACTGGGAGGAAGGCTCGACCTGCTCCTCGCGGAACGGGCGGCCGTCACGGGGGAGTTTGCCGTACCGGTGCCGCCGGTCGCCGCGGGACCGAGCATGCCGGTCATCCGCAAGGAGCTGAAGGCATACCTCGACTCAACCGAGGGAACGACCCCGGACCCGCTGGGCGGGGATCGCAAGCGACTGGCCCGGCTTCTGGACCAATCCCCTGCCCCCGACGAACTCGGGGAGTTCTACGCGCGGATCTTTCCCAGGAAGGCTTCCCCCCCCTCCATCGACCCGGACCAAAGCTACCTCCGGGAGCTTCGGGCACGGATGCCCGCCCTGGACTGGCAGGATCAGGCCACCGTGGATGCGGCGTTCTACCTGGCGGCCGGCCGCGACGAGCGCGGCGTCGGCTACCCGGTGCGCCTCGGCCTCCTGGTGGCCGACGTGCTCGCGGAGTTCGGTGCCGAGAACACCGCCCGGTTTGTCCATGATCCGCGTCTCGCGGAGCTCGTCCACGCGGTGGTGGAGCGGATCGCCCAACCCGACCTCGAATCGTTCACGGAATGGAGCCCCCTGCTCCGCCAGCTCCTGAGTTCCACCCTCAACGGCCTGCTCGACGAGCGGGGGCTGATCACCGGCCACAACCCCTGGCTCGACGGGGTCCTGGTGGCCCTCGCGCAAGCCCGGGCGGACTCCGATGCGGGGGACGACCTCCTTGCGGGCCTGCTCCAGGGGGAGGGATACGGGCTCCTCGTGAGCGAGGGGCTGACCGTCGCCGCCCGCAGGCTGGATGACGGGGACGCGCCCGCGTTCCAGCAGCTGGTCTCCGACCTCCTCCTGGCCGCCGCCCCGCTGGTTCGGCAGAACAAGCGCGGGTTTGCCGGGTTCTTCAATGAGCACTGGGCCGACCTCGTCCGGGCGGCCCTCTGCTCCGTTGAAAAGCACGGGCCGGTGCTGCTCGCGGGGGAGAACCCCCTGTTGAAGGATCTCCTCCTCGGGCTGGTGCAGGAGCTCGCGGGGGCCCCCGGCGTGCAATGGGTGACGCGCGAGATGGGACTCCGGCTTGTCGATGCCGCGATCGCCACCGTGGCCACACACGACTCCCTGTGGAAGCCGGCGTTGCGGGACCCCTGGCTCGGGGAGCTTGTCGAGGGGGTGCTCGGGGCGATCTCCGCCCAGGGGATCCGGCGTTCCTTCTCCGCCACGGGCCTGGAGACCCTGGTAACGACGACGCTCTCGCGGTGTGCGGAGCACCCGGAGCTGCTCGGGCTGAAGCCAGGGTTCACACTCGACCTGGTCACATCGGTCCTCAAGGCCGTCGCTTCCGCAGGCCCCTTCCATGCCGCGAACCTGGCGACCGCGGCCCTCGAGGCGGTGCTGGAGTCCCTGGCGAGGCACCCGGCCCTGATCGGCTCCCCCTACAGCTCGGCCGTGACGGAGATCTGCGCCGCCGTGGCGGGCCGGTTGAAAGAGGGTCGCCTCACCGGCAGCGTCGCCTGCGACCTGATGCGGACGGGGATCGAGTCGCTCCTCAAGAGCCCGGCCCTGCTGGATGCTGCGGACGGGGCCCTGGCCGCCTCGGTGCTGGATGCCCTGTGCGAGGGAGCCGAAGCGGCGGGCCCCGGGCTTCTATCCGGGGCCTACCTGGTGGAGGCCGCGGAGGGGCTGCTTGAGGTTGTGGCGATGCATGGGCTGGATCTGATGGCAAACCGTTCCCTGAAAGCCTTCACCACCCTGGTCACGGGCGTGGTGGAGGAGGGGCTGGCAAGGGCCGCGCTTCAACTCGGGCGCGGTCTCTCCCTCCGGGAGCTCCCCCCGATGCTGGCCGCCCTCCTCTCCTCGGTCGCCCGCGGGACGGGGTCGGCGCCGGACCGCAACGATCCGGCTTTTCAACGCCTGATCCAGGAAGCCCTCGCCCCCCTCATCCCATGAAGAATCCACTCCCCCGCTGGCGTCAGTTCCCCATCTGGGCGATCCCGCTGTTTCTCGGTCTCGCGATGACGCTCGCACCGGGGTGTGCCACGCGACGCGAGGTCGCGGAGATCGTGGCCCGGAGCAACGCCGCGATGCTCACCTCGCAACTCGGCGCGGGGATCGACCTCCTGACCAACGCGACCCGCGGGGCAACGGGCCCCGCCGGGACGGGTGGAGTGGATCCTTCCGCGCAGATCGATGCGTTCATCGAGGCGCACTCCGACCAGCCCGCCACGGTGGCCGCGCTCCGTGTGCGTCAAGGCGTGCTCCTCCTCAGCCAGCGCCGGTTCAACCTTGCGCGTGCGGCATTCGATGCCGCGCTGGTCGAGCATCTCCACACCGACCGGGACCTCGCCCTCAAACGCCTCTCCATACCGCTGGTCTGGTGGGGGGAAAACAGCCTCCTGAACCCCTTCCCCGAGTCGATGGTTCCGCGAGCCCAGGAGGCGATGAAGGCCTTCGATGCCGAGGTGACCCGGCTGGGTCGGCCTCCGGGGGCGGCGGAGTCGATGCAGACGCGGGACCTGCTGGCGGAAATCCGGGCCTGGATCGCCCTCACCGTGACACGGCGGGCGAGTGATTTCCCCACCATGAAAACGCGCCTGGAGGAGGCGCTCGACACCTACGGGGCGATTCTCACCCCGGCCGACCTCGAAGCGCTGCAGCAACCGGAGCGGGTGCTGGCGGAGAGCAGCATCACCCAGGAGGGGCGGCGCCGGCTCCGCTCCAAGGCGGTCCTCGCAGCGGGGGCGGAGCGGTTTCAGGAGCTCGAGCGCGAGGGGATCCATCCGACCCTGCACTCCCCGGAGCTCCAGCGATTGGTGGCCCACCCGCTGCATCCGTGACGCCGGTGCGCCGCCCCTCGCCCGGACGCCTCCTCCGCCTCCCCGGAGCCTGTCGCGGTTTCCAGTTCAAAAAGCGACCGGCATTTGATCACATGGGCCCATGACATCCCGCTCCCGGTCCACGTCGTCGAGGCGATACGTCCTAGGCATCGATTTTGGCACCCTCTCGGGGCGAGCCCTGGTGGTCGATGCCGCCACGGGGGAGGAGGTCTCAACCGCCGTGCATGAGTATCCGCACGGATCGATCGAGGAGCACCTCCCCGGCGGCACCGACCGCCTGCCACCGGAGTTCGCCCTCCAGCACCCGGGCGATTACCTCGAAGTGCTCTTCAAGGCGGTGCCGAAGGCACTCCGGCAGGCCGGCATCCGCCCGGAGCAGGTGGTGGGGATCGGCACCGATTTCACCTCCTGCACGATCCTCCCGACCAAGGCCGACGGCACCCCGCTCTGCCTGGACCCGGCCTGGCGACGCGAGCCCCACGCGTGGGTGAAGCTCTGGAAACATCACGCCGCCCAACCCGAGGCCGACCGCATCAACGAGGTGGGACTCGCGCGCAAGGAGCGGTTCATCCGCGCGTACGGAGGACGTTACTCCAGCGAATGGTTCTTCTCCAAAGTGCTGGAAACCCTTCGCAAGGCACCCGGGGTTTACAAGGCCGCCGACCGGATCCTGGAGGCGGGGGACTGGATCGTCTGGCAACTCTGCGGGGTGGAGCGGCGGTGCATCTCTGCAGCGGGCTTCAAGGCCATGGCCGTCTACCCGGATGGCAACGGGGGATGGACCTACCCGTCGCGGGAATTCTTCCGGGCCCTTCACCCGAAGCTTGAGAATGTCGTCGAGCAGAAGCTCTCCACCGACTTCGCCCCCCTTGGATCAAAGGCCGGCGGGTTGACCCCGGCAATGGCCCGGCGGATGGGACTCCTCCCCGGCACCCCGGTGGCGGTTGGAAACATCGATGCCCATGTGGCCGTCCCGGCCTGCGGCGTCACGGAGGCCGGCAACCTGGTGATGATCATGGGCACCTCCACCTGCCATCTCCTCGTGGGGGACCGGCGACAGGAGGTGGAGGGAATGTGCGGGGTGGTGGCGGACGGGGTGATCCCGGGCTCCTGGGGATACGAGGCGGGGCAGGCAGGGGTGGGAGACATGTTCGCCTGGTACATGAACCACGGAGTCCCGGGCGCCACTCTGGCTGCCGCACGACGCGAGAAGATTGATCCGTACGAGCTCCTGGAGCGGCAGGCGGCGGCCCTGGCCCCGGGGGAATCCGGGCTCCTGGCCCTGGATTGGTGGAACGGGTGCCGGTCGGTCCTCATGGACTCCGACCTCAGCGGCTTGCTGGTGGGGGCGACCCTCGGGACGCGCCCGCACGAGATCTACCGGGCGATGATCGAGTCGACGGCCTTTGGGACCCGACGGATCATCGAGGCCTTCACCACCCAGGGGGTCGCCATCGAGCGCCTGGTCGGGTGCGGCGGCCTGGCGAAGAAGAATCCGCTCCTGATGCAGATTTACGCCGACGTGACCGGACGGCCCATCGTGGTGGCGGAGTCGGACCAAACCTGCGCCCTCGGCTCGGCCATGCACGGGGCGGTGGCTGCCGGCCTCTACCCCGACATGAGGGGCGCGGCACGGTCGATGGCCAGGGTCGAGCGGAAGGCCTACCGGCCCAACCGCGCGAACCGGAGGATCTACGACGAGCTCTACTCGACCTACCTCGCCCTGTACGACACCCTTGGCCGCGATCCGAAGAGCCCGATGAAAACGCTCCGCCGCCTCCGAAAGCAGGCGCTTGGGATCCGCTGACACAAAAACCATGAAACCGCTCCCCTCCCTGCTACTCCCCCTCTGCGCCCTGCTGCTCGCCCTCGGGACCCCGCTCAAGGCTGCCGACGGCTCCCCGGCGGCCCCCGCCCCCGCCGCCGAGGCCGTGGTCGATCCGATCCGCAAGGTGGTCCTCACCCCGCCGTGCGAGGACCCGATGGAGCTCGCCCCCCTTCCGGATGGCCGGGTCCTCTTCATCGAGCGGGGTGGCACGATCAAGCTCTGGCGCCCCGAACCCGCCGGGGTGCAAACCATCGCCACCCTGCCGGTGTTCCACAACTTCAACGGATCGAAGCAGGGAGGGTGGGAGGACGGGCTGATCGGGGTGACCCTGGATCCCGGGTTCACCACCAACCGGTGGCTCTACTTCTACTACTCGCCCACGAACGCGAGCGAGAACCGGGTGAGCCGGTTCCAGTTCACCGGGGAGGGCGTGGACCTCGCCTCGGAGCGGGTGCTGCTCAAGGTGGCCACGCAGCGCGACATCTGCTGCCATGCGGGGGGATCCCTTGCCTTCGACGGCGCCGGGAACCTCCTGATCTCCACGGGGGACAACACCAATCCGTTTGAATCGGAAGGGTACGCGCCGATCGATTACCGGCCCGGTCGCTACGGGTGGGACGCGGGAAAGTCCTCCGGCAACACCGCCGACCTGCGGGGCAAGATCCTCCGGATCCATCCCGAACCGGACGGCACCTATACGATCCCAGCCGGCAACCTGTTCGCGCCGGGAACCCCCCGCACACGTCCCGAGATCTTCGTCATGGGATGCCGCAATCCGTTCCGCATCAGCATCGACAAGCCGACCGGAACCCTCTTCTGGGGAGAGGTGGGGCCGGATGCCCAGGGGCCAAGCCCCGAGCGCGGACCGGCAGGGTTTGATGAGTTCAACCGGACCCGTACGGCAGGGAACTTCGGATGGCCGTTCGTGATCGCGGACAACAAGCCGTATCGCTACTTCGATTTCGCCACCCGCACCCCGGGCTCGCTGGTCGATGTGCAAAAGCCCGAGAACCGTTCGCCAATGAACACCGGCCTCACGGAGCTTCCCGCGGCCCAGCCCGCCTGGATCTGGTATCCGTACGCAGCGTCCACCCGGTTCCCCACGCTCGGATCGGGGGGCAGGACCGCCTGCGCCGGGCCCCTGTATCACTTCGATGAAAAGCTCGCCTCATCCCGCAAGCTGCCGCGCCAGTACGACAACACCCTGTTCCTCTACGATTGGGCAAGAAACTGGATCCGCGCCGTGAAGCTCGACACCGGGGGGAATATCCTCTCGATCCGGCCCTTCGCGGCCCACATCCCGTTGAAGCGCCCCGTGGAGATGGAGCTCGGGCCCGACGGATGCCTGTACGTGATCGAGTTCGGCACCAACTGGGAGAAAAACAAGGATTCCCAGGTCATACGCCTGGAGTCCACCGGCCCGGGGGAAGCCCCGCAGGGTCAGTAGACGCACTCGAGCCGGATGACCTCGCCGCACTTGCAGCGGATCGTCACACCGGTGACTTTGTCCCCTTCCTTTTGAACCTCCACGGCAGGGTCGCCGTGGGCCGGATGCCCCCGGGCCGCCGAGGCCGGGGTGGCGGGAACGGCGTCCAGACG
>DMJJ01000246.1:0-2779 GCA_003452185.1 Verrucomicrobiales bacterium
GGCAGGCCCACACTGATCGAGATGGGATACCGGGAGTTGGAGAAGAAGTTCGGCCGGGCCCAGTAGTCGACCGGGGCCGCTACGGCCGGATCAGGGGCCGGGCCCCCGGTCAGAACCGGCGCTTGGGCGGGGCCATCATCTGCGGCGTGATCATCGAACGCGTCGCGGAGGAATCATACGAGGAGCGGTAGCTCGGCTGCGACGACTGGAAGCCGCTGTTGAACCCCCCGGCGCCCCCGCGGCTGCTGTCGGTGAACCCGCTGAACGGAGAGCTGGAAGCTCCCGGCGCGCGGCCAAAGTCGCTCGGGCTCGAGGAGGAGGCTGCGGAGGGGGAGGAGAAACTGGAGGATTCACGGGCCTGGATCCGGGTGCTCGAGTTGTCGAGCCAGTTGAGGGAACTCCCAGCCGTGGTCAGGGTGCCGGAGCCGATGGGGCTCGAGACGGGGCTTGAGGCATCCGAGCCGGAGCTGTTGCCCGACCCGCTGCCGGAGGTGCGGGAGGTGTTAAGGAAGTCGCGAAACTCCTGGCGACGGGACTGGGCGGTTTCCCGGTCCTGGCGGCTTGAGGCGTCGGTGTTGGAAAAAAGCCCGATGGAGCCGGAATCTGAATCCTTTGAAGCCCGGCTGTCCGACCCCCCGGTGAAGAGGTCCTTGAGGTTGAGCTCACTCGCCTGGTGGGCGCTTTCGCCGGTTTCCTTCGACTTGCCCAACGCCATTCCTGAGCTGATGGAGCGTCCCTTGTCGAGGAACCCCTTGTCCTCCTGATCCCGCTGGGTCCGGAGCTGGAGTTCGGCCTGGTCGCGATCGGGCTTATCCCCCGCCTTGTGGCCCGCGGCTCCCGACTTGTCATCCTTGCTGCCGTACTCCCACCACCCCTTCTTCTTGAGATCCTCCTTCATCTCCCATTTGTCCTTGAGGTAGTTCTCCTCGTCCCGTTTCTCGCGATCCTCGGTGAGCTGCCCTGGCTTGACGAACATCCAGTTCTGCTTTTCTTCCTGGCGATCCCGGAGGCGGAGCATCTCCTTGCGGCTGATCGACGGCTCCCCCGTTGGGGCAGGGCCGATGGGGAGGTCGGTGGTCTTGGGGGGGAGCTTCAGGCGCTCGCCCAGAAGGCCGGGGTCGGCCTTCAGAAAGAGATCCTTGGAAGGGGTTGACTTGGAGGTGTCGACCGGCGAGGAGGTCTCCTCGGCCGCCCCGGCGCTGAACGCCAGAAGACAGGCGACCCCTGCGGTGGAAACACCTCGAACCATCATCAAACGAACATCCATAAACGACTTACTGAATTCAAGACGGGTCCATGCCAGCCGTCGGGGGGCCCGTCGATGGGGCCCGACCACCCGCGATCCCAGTCCTGTCATTGACCCGAATATACAGTCGACCGTTCGAAGAGAAACAGAAATGTAGAGTTGCCCGATACCGGGGGGGGGACCGGGGAATCCCCGGTGTGGGTCCCCCCGGGTTTGGGGGGGATTCCTTTGAGGGCGTTGTAAATCAGCGCCTTCTGAATCATTCGTCGGGGCGTTGGATCTTTGACACGGTTCCTCCATTTTTCGTAGCCTCTGGAGCGACATGAACATCGTCCGCCACAGCGACCCGAATTACGAAGCCCGGATCCAGGGGTTGACCGGGGGGTCGAGCCTTCTGGATCCCGTCATTCAGGAGCGAACGGAGGGGATTTTGCGCGAGGTGGCCCAGTCGGGGGATGCCGCCTTGGTGGCGCTGACCCAGCGGTTCGACGGCGCCACCCTGACCCCGGATCGGCTGGCGGTGACCAAGGCCGAGCGGATGAACGCCGCGCTCGCGGCGGACGAGGCGTTGCGGAAGGCGATCCAGACCTCTTCGAGGAACATTGAGGCGTTCAGCCGCAAATCGAAACGCCGCGGCTGGTCGGCCCGCAACGCCCAGGGGGCGACCGTCGGCGAGAAGTTTGATCCCTTCCAGCGCGTGGGGGTTTACATCCCGGGGGGGACTGCCCCTCTTGCCTCGACCGCTCTCATGACGGTGCTCCTGGCCAAGGTGGCGGGCTGCCCTGAGATCGTGGTCTGCACGCCGTGCCAGAAGGATGGTACAATCAACCCGGCCCTCCTTTACGCGACCTCGGTAGCGGGGGCGACCGAGATTTACCGGATTGGTGGAGCCCAGGCGATTGCTGCCATGGCTTATGGGACTTCGACCATCCGGCCGGTCAGCAAGGTGTTCGGTCCTGGGAACGCCTATGTGGTGGCGGCCAAGCGACTCCTTTTCGGGCGCGTGGCCGTTGACCTTCTCCCGGGGCCGAGCGAGGTGTTGGTGGTGGCGGATGATTCCGCCAACCCGCGGTGGATTGCTGCCGACCTCCTTGCCCAGGCGGAGCATGGCTCCGGTCACGAGCGAGTCTGGCTTGCGACCCCCTCCGCCCGGATCCTCAAGGGGGTGGAGCGGGAGCTCCGAGCCCAGATCCCCACCTTGAAGCGACGGGAGTTCATCGAGAAGGCGCTGGCGGCCAACGGGTGGCTGATCCAGGTGAAGAATCTCGATGCAGCGATCGGGTTGGCGAACCTCCTTGCCCCGGAGCATTGCGAGATCATGACCCGCAAGCCGCAGCAGGTGGCAGCCCGGATCGTGACCGCGGGGGCCCTGTTCCTGGGCGGGACCTCCCCCACGGTGCTGGGGGATTACGTGGCGGGGCCGAGCCACACCCTTCCGACCGGCGGGGCCGGGGCTTCCTTTGCCGGCCTCACGGTGGACCAGTTCCAGCGCCGCACGAGCGTGGTGCAATACACGGCTGCCGCGCTGAAAAA
>DMJJ01000246.1:3088-5790 GCA_003452185.1 Verrucomicrobiales bacterium
CGCTGAAAAAATCGGTCCCGACGGTCGAGCGGTTTGCCGCCTTGGAGGGGCTGGATGCTCATGGCCGGTCGGCTTCGATCCGTCTCGAGTGATCCGGCCCGTCCCTTATTCTCGAGACTGTGACCTGCGCACGAACCCCCTCCCAGCTGACCGGCTCCCGGACCTGCCGGGAGGCCACTCCCACTACCTGACACATGCCTTCCCCGAAACCCCGCTCCCTGATTCGCCCGCTGGTTCGCAAGCTCCACCCGTACGTGCCCGGGGAGCAGCCCCGGATCGCCGGGCTGATCAAGCTCAACACCAATGAGAATCCGTATCCGCCGGCTCCCGGAGTGCTGAAGGCGGTGCGGGAGGCGGTGGACTCCCGGCTTCGACTGTACCCCAATCCCACGGCCCAAGCCCTTCGTGAGCGACTGGCCCGGCTTCACCGATGCTCCGCCGAGAACGTGATCATTGGGAACGGGTCGGATGAGCTCCTTGCCATGGCGGTTCGCACATTTGCGGAACCGGCCACCGGTTCCAAGGGGGCGTCCCGCCACCGGGTGCAGTATTTTCATCCGAGCTATTCCCTTTATCCCGTCCTGGCTGAGGCGCATGGGGCGGTGCCGCATCCGGTTCCGTTGGGGAAGGGGTTTTCGATCCCGACGCCCACATCGCTGCGGCGTGGCGGGATGTGGGACTTCAGGGCGGCGGTCACCTTCGTGACCACCCCCAACGCCCCGAGCGGACGAGGTTTCACCACCCGTGAACTCAACGCCCTGTGCAAGGCTCACCGGGGGCTCCTGATTCTGGATGAGGCGTATGTCGATTTTGCCCGCGAGAATGCAGCTGCGCTGGCACTCCGGCATCCCCATGTGATGGTCGCCCGGACGTTCTCCAAGGCCTATTCGCTCTGCTTCCAGCGGGTGGGATATCTGATGGGGCATCCGGAGCTGATCGACGCCCTCCACCGGACCCGCGACAGTTACAATGTGAACGGGTTGGGGCAGGCCGCGGCGCTGGCCACCCTGGACCACCTCCCTTACTACCGGAAGAATTTCCGCCGCATCTGCGCCACCCGCGACCGGTTGACCCTGGCCTTGGGGCGCCTTGGGTTCAAAGTTCTCCCGAGCCAGGCCAACTTCCTCCTCGCGGAGCCGCCGGGGTTCGAGGCGGAGATCTGGCTTGAGAGGCTCCGGGCCCGTAAGATTCTTGTCCGTTGGTTCCGGTATCCCGAAGTGAGGCAGTACCTCCGGATCACCATCGGGACCGAGGGGGAAGCCACCGCCCTCCTGAAGGCCGTCCGCGCCATCCTCGCAGAGGGGTAACCCCCCGTTTTGGGGGTGGTTTTCAGGCCGATTCCAAACTCGGCCCGAGGGTTGCTTAGCAGGGGGTGTGTATTTGGACTTTTATGGTCTGACGGAACCCCCGTTCAGCATCACACCAAATCCGCGGTTCTTGTTTTATAGTGCGCGCCACCGAGAAGCCTTTAACCACATGGTTTACGGCATCCGGGAGCGAAAGGGCTTTGTACAGCTCACCGGCGAGGTCGGGGCTGGGAAGACCACTCTTTGCCGGGCCCTTCTCGACGAGCTCGGCAATAATTGCTCGACGGCGCTGATCCTGAACCCGGTCCTCGATGAGGATGAGTTGGTGCGATCGGTGGCGATGGAGTATGGCCTCGATGTCAAGGGGCTCAACCGCCTGGAGATCCTCTCCCGGATCAATCAGTTTCTCCTCAGTGAGTCTGCCAAGGACCGGGATGTGGTCCTGATCATCGATGAGGCCCAGAACCTCAGCAACTCCTCGCTGGAGCAGGTTCGGCTTCTTTCGAACCTTGAAACCAATGATCGCAAGCTTCTGCAGATCGTTCTGCTGGGGCAGCCCGAGCTTCGGGATCGGTTGGAGGACTACTCCCTTCGGCAGCTTCGCCAGCGGATCACCATTCGCTACCACCTGACCCCGCTCTCCCGTGAGGAGCTGAGCCACTATGTCCGTCACCGCCTGACGGTCTCCGGGGGCAGGGGATTGCCCGTTTTCACCAAGCCGGCCCTTTGGAGGGTCTTTTCCTACACCAAGGGGATCCCGCGCCTGGTGAACGCCGTCTGCGACAAGTGTCTCCTGGCCGGATACGTGAAGCAGACCGTGGAAATCGACTTTCAGACCGTGGGAAGAGCCATTCGTGAACTCGAGGGAAATGTAAGCATATGAGCCTGATCAACGACGCACTCAAGCGCGCCAACGAACAAAAAGCAAAGCAGGTCACTGCGGCCGAGCTGGGATCAACCCTCCAAACGGTTGAGGCCCCGCAGGGTGAGATCAAACTGATGCCGATCGCGATTATTGTCGCGCTCTCCATGTGTTCCGCCTGGCTGGCGTGGAGTTGGTGGAAGGGGGCCGGCACTCTTCCCGAGGTGGAGGTGGCGGCCCGTACCGCTCCTGCCCCTGTGGTGGCCGCTGCCCCGACGGCTGCCGTCCCCGAGGATGCGGCTCCGCCTGTGATCCAAGCCCCGGCCCCTTACGTTGCTCCGCCCCCGGTGGTTGCGGCCGCCGCCCCCACCCCTGCTCCCCAGACCGCGGTGCCGGCCAGCCTCCCCAATCCGCTCCCGACGTCCACCCTGACCCGGCTGGCTCCGGCGGGCCCGTCGAATCTCAAGGAGCCGCTCGCCCCCCAGCCGACCGTTGCGGCAGCCCGGGTTACACCACCCGCCCCCAATCCCCCC
>DMJJ01000317.1 GCA_003452185.1 Verrucomicrobiales bacterium
ATGGCCTGGTCGGTATAGAGCTTGGCGATACTCAGCCGAAACAGGGTAGGAAAGGGGCGCGGCTGACCGGCCGACAGCAGCACCTGATGCCAGGCAAGTGCGCCAAAAACGTAGGTAGCAGCCTGCGCTGCCAATACTGGAAGCAGCCACTGCGGCTGGGCATTCTGGGCGAGTTCGACGAACTTTGTCAGGCTGCTGAAGTGCAGAGCGGCAGCCAGCAAGGCCGGCAGGACGATCAAGGCGGAGAGCCATGGCGCCAGCCGGCGCCACGACAACGAACCGCTGCTGCCGTTGGCCGTCAGGCGCGGGCTCTGCTCGGGGGAATGCGGTTGCCCATTCATGGGAATGGGCACGCTATCCGGTTCCTGGCTCGTGTAGGATGACGCAGATCAAGGAGGAAATCGGCAAATGGACATGAAGCTGACGGGTAAAACCGTGCTGATCACCGGCGGCAGCCGCGGCATCGGCTATGCCTGCGCAATGGCGTTCGCAGCGGAAGGTTGCACGGTCCACATCGCATCGCGTTCCAGGGAATCTCTGGAATCCGCGCGCGAAAAAATTCGGGCCCGGCACAATGTGCCTGTCGAGATCCACGCCGCCGACTTTTCCAAGGGCGATACCGTGCGCAACGTGGTCGAGGCGGTCGGCCATGCCGATATCCTGGTCAATAACGCCGGGATCACCCGCGACGGGCTGCTCATGCGGATGAGCGATGCCGACTGGGACTCGGTCCTCAACACCAACCTCAAGGGGGCGTTCTCCTTCACCAAGGCCTTCACCCGGGCCTTCCTCAAGCAGCGGAGCGGCCGCATCATCAACATCTCCTCCGTCATCGGGCTGATGGGGAATGCGGGGCAGGCAAACTATGCGGCCAGCAAGGCCGGGCTGATCGGGTTCACCAAGTCGATTGCCCGCGAGCTTGGGTCGCGTGGGATCACCGTGAACGCCATCGCCCCCGGGTTCATCGAGACCGACATGACGGCGGAATTGGGGGAGGAGGCGAAGGCCGCCCTGCTCAAGCAGATCCCCCTCGGCTGCCTCGGGAACACGGACGACATCGCGGCGGCGGCCCTGTATCTGGCGAGCCCGGGCGCCCGATATGTCACCGGCCAGGTCCTCACGGTCGATGGCGGGATGGTGATGTAGCCGGGATGGGGGCCATAAAAAACCCTCGACACAACCCCCGGGCACCGTTAGACACAGCGCGATTTTCGACCCAAACGATAATCCCCGCGATGTCCGTACATTAACGGATTCTGAGGAGCCAATTTGGGCCGGGAAACGGGGCTTGACGGTCCCCGGCTCGTGACATAGACAGACGCAAACGTGTAACGGAGAAACTCATGGCTGAGAAATCGATTGAGGAAAGAGTCAAAGCGATCATCGTTGAACAACTCGGTGTCAACGCGGATCAGGTCACGCCGGACGCCAAGTTCATCGAAGACCTCGGTGCCGACTCGCTCGACACTGTCGAGTTGGTGATGGCGCTCGAAGAGGAATTCGGGAATGAGATCCCGGATGAAGAGGCCGAGAAGCTGCAGAGCGTCGGCGACGTGGTGAAATACGTCGAGGACCAGCAGCGCAAGTAGCCCGCACAGGACTTTAGCCGGGGCAGCCAGGGCTATTGATGCCGGGCTGCCCCTTTGATTTCATGCCTGATTCACCCTCCGAACGTCGCGTTGTGATCACGGGGTTGGGTGTGGCTTCCCCCCTGGGGTGCACCACCGACGAGCTCTGGAAGAACATCATTGCCGGCGAGTGCGGCATCGATCGGATCACCCTTTTCGACGCCTCCGCCTACGACACCCAGATCGCGGCCGAGGTGAAGAATTTCGATCCGCTTCCCGCGTTTCCGTCGCCCAAGGACGCCCGCCGGGCGGACCGGTTCAGCCAGTTCGGCATCTTCGCGGGTTGGCGGGCGCTGAAGGACTCCGGACTCGACCTCGAGAAGACCAACCGGGATGAGGTGGGGGCGTTCATCGGATCCGGCATCGGCGGCCTGTACACCACGGAGGAGCAGCACAAGGTGCTCCTGGCGAAAGGCCCGTCGCGTCTCTCCCCGTTCATGATCCCGATGCTGATCCTGAACATGTCTTCGGGGCTGTTTTCGATGTTCTACAAGCTGCGCGGCCCGAACGTCGCGACCTGCTCCGCCTGCGCCACGGCCACCCACGCCATTGGTGAGGCGTGGCGGACGATCAAGATGGGGGATGCCCAGGTGATGTTCGCCGGCGGCACCGAGGCCACCATCGTCCCGCTGGGCATCGGGGGCTTTTGCGCCATGAAGGCGATGAGCACCCGCAACGCCGAGCCGAAGCGCTCCTCCCGTCCGTTCGATGTCGACCGGGATGGGTTCGTGATGGGGGAGGGGGCCGGGGTGGTGGTGCTGGAGGAGCTATCCCACGCGAAGGCCCGTGGCGCCCGCATTTACTGCGAGCTTCTGGGGTATGGGAACACGGCCGACGCGAACCACATGACGGCCCCGGCACCCGGGGGCGAAGGGGCGGCTCGATGCATGCGCATGGCGTTGAAGAACGCCCGCCTCAACCCGACCGACATCAGCTACATCAACGCCCACGGGACTTCGACCCCGCAGGGGGACGTCTGCGAGACCCAGGCGATCAAGACGGTGTTCGGGGACCATGCCCGCCGGCTCGCGGTGAGTTCCACCAAGGGGGCGACGGGACACATGCTCGGGGCGGCGGGAGCGGTCGAAACCGCCATCTGCGTCAAGGCCATCGAGACCGGAATCGCCCCTCCGACCCTGAACC
>DMJJ01000047.1 GCA_003452185.1 Verrucomicrobiales bacterium
TGGCTACAGGGGATGGGCCGAGGACCGGTTCAGGATCTGCCGCCCGAGGTGGGGAAGTGCGCCTCAAGGAAGGTGCGGATCCCTGCCTGGAGGTTCGCCCGGTCACGGGCAAGGTAGTCGGTGTGTCCAGCCCGCAGCTCCCAAAGAAGCTTTGGCTCGTGGGCGGCCGCAAAGTTCCGTTCGGCGTGGCGAAACGGGATCAGTTCGTCGGTCCGGCTGTGGAGGATGAGGAGTGGGACGTGAATCGACCCAAGACGCTCACGGGTCGGGTACCGAAGGGCCCCAACGGTCCTGACCGGGAGGTAGGGGAAGAGCTCGCTCGCCACATCGGGGAGGCTGGTGAAACTGCTCTGGAGGATGAGTCCCCCGACCGGCCTGGCAAGGGCCAGATGGCTGGCGATGCCGCCGCCGAGCGACTCCCCATGGACCAGGATGTCCCCGGGGGCAAAGCCGCGGGCAGTGAGCCATCCGTGGGCCGTCTCGGCGTCCCGGTAGGTGCCCTCCTCACCCGGGGTTCCCTCGCTCCGGCCATACCCACGATAATCGATCGCGAGGAGGTTAAGCCCGGTTTCCAACAGCAGGGCGAGGAATTCCCCCCGATGGCTGAGGTTGCCGGCATTCCCGTGAAAGAGGCAGAGCACCTGCGACCGGCGAGGGGAGTCGGGCCGCGCCACGAAGAACCAGGCGTGCAGCCGCACGCCGTCCGGTGTGCGGAGCCAAAGGGTCTCCGGGGGATGCCCTGGGACCGGGTCGTCCGTCACCCAGCCACGGCTCGGGCGGTAGGCCCGCGATAATTCAAAGCGCCGAAGCCCCAGATAGGTCAAGGGGATCGCCCCGGCGAGCAGGAGCAGGAGGAGTGTCATCGGGTGCGGGGATCGCGCAGCACAGCAAGGAGGGCTCTCGGGCTCGGTTCCGGGTGCATGCCCTCCTGTATAGGATGCCCGGGGGGGTGGGTGCAATGCATCACCATCGGGCTTGTGTTCCGACCCCCGCCCGCTATTTGTTCAAGATGCCCGCGCGGCTCTCTTTCATCGGATCGTTGCTCCTGCTCCTCTGGATCCCTGTCGGGTTGCGCGGGGCCGAGCTGGCCGAGGCGCAGCAGGAGCTGCTGTCAGGGAAGTACGACAAGGGAATCCGGATCGCGGAGGAGGGGGTCAAGGCCGAGGGAGGGGAAGAGGAGTGGCCCCTGCTCCTGACCCGCGCCCTGATGACGGTGGGACGGTACTCCAACGCGCTCCAGGTCATCACTCCCGCCCTCGACCAGTTCCCGTTCAGCATCCGGATCCGCCTCGCGGCCCGGGAGGCAGCCCTCTACAACAACCAGGCGACCCGCGCCCAGGAACTCCTGGAGGAGGTGGCCCAGCTGGCCAACCGCCGCCAGTGGGCTTACCGCGACGCCCCGAACCTCGTTGCCCTGGGGCGGGCTGCTCTCCTGCTCGGTACCGACCCCAAGAAGGTTCTCCAGAACACGTTCGACCGGGCCCGGAAGGCCGATCCCGAGAGCCGTGAGGCGCAACTGGCCTCGGCTGAGCTCGCCTTGGACAAGAATGACTTCGATCTCGCCTCGAAACTGGTGCTCGAGTCGCTCAAGAAGTTCTCCAAAGACCCCGACTTTCACTTTGCCCTGGCCCGCGCCTATGAGGGGAGCGACCGGCGGCAGATGCTCGCCTCGATCACGGAGGCGCTCGAGCTGAACGAGAACCACATCCCCAGCCATCTCCTGCTGGCCGAGCATCTCATCGATGCCGAGGAGTACGAGGAGGCGGAGTCCAAGCTCGCCCGGGTGCTGGAAATCAACCCGCGGCATCCCGAGGCCTGGGCCTACCGGGCGGTGCTGGCCCACCTGCAGAACCAGCGGGCTGCGGAGGAACAGCACCGGGCCCGGGCATTGGCCGATTACCCCCAAAACCCCTCGGTCGATCACCTGATCGGTCGGAAGCTCTCCCAGAAGTACCGATTTCAGGAGGGCTCGGAGTATCAACGTCGAGCCCTGGCCCTCGATTCCCACTTCATTCCCGCTAAGAGCCAGCTGGCACAGGACCTCCTCCGGCTCGGCCACGATGAGGAGGGATGGGCCCTCACCGAGGAGGTGCACCAGGAGGACGGCTACGATGTCGTGGCCTACAACCTGGCAAACCTGAAGGACAGCCTCTCGCAGTTCATCACCCTGACGAACGAGCACTTCATCCTCCGGATGGGAAAGGCCGAGGCCCCGATTTACGGGGATCGCGCGCTGGGGCTGTTGGAGCGGGCCCATACCAACCTCTGCCAGAAATACGGGATCCAGCTCCCGGCACCGACGGTGGTCGAGGTGTACCCCGACCAGAAGGACTTCGCGGTGCGCACCTTCGGAATGCCGGGAGGGGCGGGCTACTTGGGGGTCTGCTTCGGACGGGTGATCACGGCCAACAGCCCGGCCACCCAGTCGGGTCGGGCAGCGGCCTGGG
Source organism: Verrucomicrobiales bacterium (assembly GCA_003452185.1). Taxonomy (GTDB): domain Bacteria; phylum Verrucomicrobiota; class Verrucomicrobiia; order Limisphaerales; family UBA11320; genus UBA11320. The sequence continues at coordinate 2,448 of DMJJ01000047.1, forward strand.
AATCGGTCCTGTGGCACGAGTTTTGTCATGTCGTCACGCTTCAGATGACCCTCAACAAGATGCCTCGCTGGCTGAGCGAGGGGATCTCGGTCTACGAGGAGCTCCAGCAGAACCCGGCCTGGGGGCAGGCGATGACCCCCCACTATCGGGAGATGATCCTGGGGAAGGATCTTCGAAAGATCAGCGATCTGAGCGGGGCCTTCATGGCGCCGCCCAGCGGCGAACACCTCATGTTCGCCTACTATGAGTCCTTCCTGGCGGTCCGGTTCCTGGTGGAGAAGTACGGGTTCGAGAACCTCCAGAAGCTCCTTCGGGACCTGAAACTCGGGGTCCCCATCAACGATGCCATCGCCCGGAACACGGCCGAGCTCGACACCGTCGAGAAGGACTTTGCCCAGTATGCCAAAGACCTTGCCCGGGGGCTTGGGCCCTCCCTGGAGTGGGAGAAACCAGCCCGGGAGGAACTCACCACCCTGGATGCGGGGGGCGGGGTCACGGACTGGGTTCGCCAGCATCCCAAGAACTACTACGCCTTGATGCAGAAGGCCCGACAGGCGGTAAAGGCCCGCAACTGGTCCGAGGCAACGGAACCGCTGGAGGAGCTGATTCGCAGCTTTCCGATCCAAACCGAGCCGGGGAATGCCTACGAGCTGCTTAGCCGGGCCTACCGGGAGCTGAAGCAGCCGGTGGAGGAGCGTCGAGTGCTCACCCGCTGGGTGGGGGTCGATTCCCATGCGCCGGACGCCTACCTTCGGCTCATGGAGCTGGGGAAACTCGAGAAGGACTGGCTGGTCGTCATGGAGAACGTCCAGCGCTTCCTCGCCATCAACCCCCTGGCTCATCAAGTCTATAGCTACTGGGGGGAGGCCGCGGAGGGAGTGGGGGATCCAAGCCAGGCGATTCATGCCTACCAGATCCTCTTGAAACTCGACCCGCCAGATCCCGCCGGGGCCCACTTTCACCTCGCCACCCTCCTCAGGACCAAGGATCCGTCTGAGGCGAAGCATCAGGTGCTCCAGGCGCTCGAGGAGGCCCCGCGTTTCCGGGCCGCCCACAAGATGTTGCTGGAGCTCCAGTAGCCCTGCATCGGGACACGCCGAAACCGGCCCAAACCCCGGATTCGTTCCCGCGTGACGAACTTCCTTCCACCCTGTCGGAATCTGATGCACCGACGCTCCAAAGAGCCTTCAAAGAGGCTTCCCAATTCACTGCGTGAAGAGCACGCAAAGATGCGTGAAAATCGCACTCTTGAGACCCCTTGTTTTTGGTGGTTTTGCTGGGAAACAAGGGGGTTTTGAGGGTGGCACCATCGATGCTAAAATCTTTTTGTCCGATGTTGACACAATGACGGACCCAGAGTTTACTAAAGCGTCATCCAAACAACACAGAAACACACATGAAACATCGTCTTAGCTCCAAGTTCCGAGGCTTTACGCTCATCGAGTTGTTGGTCGTCATCGCCATCATCGCCATTCTGGCCGGGCTCCTCCTGCCGGCGCTGGCGAAGGCGAAGGCTCGCGCGGCGCGTATCAGCTGCGTGAACAACCTCAAGCAGATCAATCTTGGCTTCCGCATCTGGTCGAACGACCACGGCGAACGCTTCCCGTGGCAGGAATTCCAGCCGATCGGTATCGTTCCGACTGGCTCGACGATCTCCGGCGCCTTCGGCTCCCTGGTCGACGCGTATCGCTCGATCTCCAACGAGCTGACGGTTCCGAAGGTGCTCGTTTGCCCGACCGACGCGAGCCGCAAGAAGGCGATCGCCTTCGAGAAGGGCTCCGCCGCGACGTTCGGCGAAGGTGACTACAAGAACCAGGCGATGAGCTATTTCGTCGGTTGGGATGCGGATGAGACCCGGCCTCAGACCCTCCTGAGCGGCGACCGCAACATTGACGACCAGTATGTGAAGGGGAGCGGCGCCACTGGCGGTGAGGTTCTGACCTTCACCAGCAGCGCTGCCAACCCGGACCGCGTGAACGAGGCGAAGTCCCCGAGCGCCGCTGGTCCTCAGGTGACCTACAGCACCTACCTGCATCAGTCCGCGGGTAACCTGGGTCTGGCTGATGGCAGCGCCCATCAGGTCAACAACGCCCAGCTGACCCAGGCCCTTGCCGCCTCCTGCAATCAGGCTGCTGGCAACCGGACCCGTCTGGTTCGTCCGACCGAAGCCAACTAAGTCCAGCCCTACCTCCTAGCAGGTGGGTTGGACAGGCCGACCGGAGACCGTATGTTCACGCTCACCAAGAAATTCTTGGTGAGCGTTTTCCTCTGGAGTGGTCTGAATGTTTAGAAGACAGGAACAAATTATGCGCCTCTCAAACACATCCCGTATCAAGTCGGCGTTCACGTTGATCGAGCTTCTCGTCGTGATCGCCATCATCGCCATCCTGGCCGGGCTGCTGATTCCGGCCCTTGCCAAGGCGAAAACCAAGGCCCGCCGGACCCAGTGCATTTCGAACCTCAAGCAGCTTGCGACCGCCTATCAGATGTGGCTGCATGACTACGACGACAAGTTCCCCTGGATGGTGGACGCCCGCAACGGTGGAACGCAGGGTGCGAGTAACGTCACCCCGCACTACGCCGGTCTCTCCAACTACCTGAGCACCCCGAAGGTGTTGGCCTGCCCGACGCTCGACAAGTATCGTCCTGCTGCCCTTTCGTTCTACAGCATGCAGGAGGTCAACATCTCCTACGGCATCGGCACGGACGCCCGTGTGACGATGGATGCCGGCGCTGGCTCCCTCGGGGCCGGTAGCAGCGGTGGCCAGACCCTGACGTCGATCGACTTCGACGTGCAGAGCACGGAGAGCGACAAGACCGACACGACGGCTTCCTGCCAGCGCGCGGGTAACGTCACGGTTGTCGCCTTCAAGGGCGGCAGCTACGGTAATCCCGCGGGTTATACTGCGACCTGGTCCAAGACCAACCATGTGGCCAGCGGCGACATCGGTCTGGTGGATGGCACCGTGGTGGCCGTGGACACGACGGGCCTTCGCCTCCAGTTGAGCATGTCGCTCGACAATGGTGCGGATTCCCACCTCCTGAAGCCGAAATGATGCTCCCGGGAGCAAGGTAAACTTCACAAAACTCACCAGGCTGCGAAGCTTGGTGAGTTTTTTGTTTTTCGATATGACGGCCAATCCACGGGTGCCAGCCAACCTCAGCCTGGTCGGGTTCATGGGGACGGGAAAGTCCTCCACGGGCCACCTCCTGGCGGAGATGCTGCAGTACGAGTTCGTCGACACGGATGCCTTGATTGAACATCAGGCCGGGGAGTCGATACTCGAGCTGTTCGCACGGAGTGGAGAAGCGGCTTTTCGTCGCCTCGAAGCGGAGGTGGCCACGGTGCTGGAGGGGCGGCAACGCACGGTGATCTCCACCGGCGGAGGCTTCATTCTCAACCCTGCCAATCTGGAGAGCCTCCGCAGGCACTCCCTGGTGGTCTGCCTTTGGGCCTCGCCCGAGGCGATCTTTGAGCGAGTCCGGCACCAGCATCATCGGCCGCTGCTGAAGGACCCGGATCCGCTGGGGCGGATCCGGAAGCTGCTGGCGGAGCGTGAACCGTTTTACCGCAAGGCCGATGTTTTGGTGAACACCGATCTTCGCTCCACGAGGGAGGTTGCCTTGCAGGTGCTGCATCATTTTCAGGTCGCCCGATCGTGAAGGACCGGATCCGACAGCGGGCGCTGGAGCTCGGATTTGACCGCTGCCGGTTCACGTCGGCTCTTCCGCCGGCCTCCGGTCCCCGCCTTCAAGAGTGGCTTGCCGCGGGGCGCCATGGGGAGATGGGGTGGATGCAACGGAATGTCGCGAGGCGACTCGATCCCGATCTGGTGCTTCCCGGGGCGCGGGGGGTGGTTTGCCTGGCGGTGAGCTACCATCACCCGGAATCCGCCACGGCGGGCGGCCACGGGACCCCGGGCATGGTGGCGCGTTATGCCCGTCACCAGGATTACCATGACCTGCTCCGAGCCCCACTCACCGAGCTCTCCCGCTTTGTGGACGAGGTGAGCCCTCCCGGTACCCGGAGTCTCTGGTATGTCGACACCGGCCCAATCCTGGAGCGGGACCTGGCTCAGCGGGCGGGCCTTGGATTTGTCGGGAAGCACACCGGCCTGGTGAGCCGGGAACTGGGCAACTGGGTCCTTCTGGCGGAGATCCTCACCACGACTCCCTTCGAGGAGGATTCACCGGAGGGCAACCGTTGTGGTCGGTGTACCCGCTGCATTGCCGCCTGTCCCACGGAGGCCATCGTCGCCCCGTTCCAACTCGATGCACGACGGTGCATCAGCTATCTGACCATCGAACTCAAGGGGTCGATTCCCGTGGAGCTCCGTCGCTCGGTCGGGGACCGCATCTTCGGCTGCGATGATTGCCTGGCGGCGTGCCCCTGGAATCGATTCGCCCGTGAAGGCAGCCTGATGAAGCGGGGGTTGCGTCCCGACCTCGTCACCCCGGGGCTGGAGAGCTGGCTGTCGCTCGATGAGCCAGGGTTCCGGCGGCTGTTCGAAGGAACGCCTTTGCTTCGGTCGCGTCGACGGGGCTTGCTGCGGAATGTTTGCGTCGCGTTGGGAAACGTCGGCACAACATCCAGTCTGCCAGCCTTGTCGAGGGCGGCCTCGGATCCCGAGCCGTTGATCGCCGAGCATGCCCGATGGGCCATCGCGGAGATCGAGGCGCGGGCGGGGAGCCAGTCGAGGGGAGCGGTGGCGCCAGGAGTGTGAGCGGATCGGTGAGCGTGGGGGGGGCGGCAGCCTCGTTGTGAGAGGATCGACGCCTGCGGGGTGGGAGAGCTCAGCCGGGGTGCAACGCGTTGGGTTCGGTTGGTGGTTCCCGCCTCAAGGCGCTTCCGTGCCCCCCGGCTTCCGGAGCTGCCGAACCAACGGATTGCGTGCCTGCGCGAGCCCTTTGTAATCGGCGATCGCCTGGGGCATGGTTTCCAGAAGCTCCGCCAATCGAAGGGCTGCCGTCCGGTTGCGCGCGAGGTTGTCGAGTCGGTGGAGGGTAATTCGGATGCCAAACAGGATCCCACCCGATTCCGGTAGGAGCCGCAGTGCCTGGTGCTCCACGCGAAGCCAGGCCGAGGAGAGGGTTGCCCCCTCCTCCAGGCGGGGGTGTTCGATGCTGGGGTGGAGATTCAGGAGAGGGGTCCCGGCAATCCCCCAATTCACACGCTCCCACTCAATGCCCGGCTTGAGTGACTGGAGGAAGGTCCCCACCCGCCCTCCCAGCCGGGCGTTCAAGGTTGGGACCGGCTCATGAATCCACCGCAGCGGATG
>DMJJ01000086.1 GCA_003452185.1 Verrucomicrobiales bacterium
GGGAGGAAGTCCACGGTGTATTCGCTGCCGCGATAGATTTCGGTATGGCCCTTCTGGCGGCCAAACCCCTTAACCTCCGTGACGGTCATTCCTTCGATTCCAACCTCGCTGAGGGCGTCTTTGACCTCCTCCAGCTTGAAGGGTTTGATGATGGCTTCGATTTTCTTCATAGGCGATTTGGGCTTACCAGGGTGTGGATGGTTGAACTCGGCGCCGCGGCACGCTGAAACCCCGATCCTCGCAAACCAGGACAATTCCCAGCCGGGGGAAAACAGCCTGCATTGAATGGGTGCTTCGATTTATACATGAGTCGCGGCTATTCCCCTTAAGCAATGGCCTTGCCAACCCCAAAACGGCAACTCGCCGAAGCGCTAACTCGCTTGTGAACAGTTATCTATGAAGATCATGAATCGGGCTCCTCTCTCGCAGTGGGTTGGCGACTTTTGATCAGCCTATCCAGTTTTAGCCTGAAGGGTGCGCATGATAAGCGTGCGCCTGATTGCTGGCTGGGCCCACTGGGAATGGGGGATGGTGCTCGGTTTCAGGAGCGGAAGAAGAGCCACCAGATGATCAACAGCATTGGGGCCATGCACGGCAGGGTGAAGCGGACCACGTAGCCGAGGAAGCTCGGGGTGTGAACCCGTTGCTGGTCTGCGATCGCCTTCACCATGAGGTTCGGGCCGTTGCCAATGTAGGTGTTCGCGCCGAAGAACACCGAGCCGGCGCTGATCGCCATGATGAATCGGCTCAAGCCCGGGTCGCTGAGGATCCAGGAGACTCGGAGCATGTCATGGGTGGTGGTGCCACTTCCGACTGCCTGGGCAAAGTGGGTGCGAAGGAACTGAACCGCCCCGGCCAGCTCCGGGGGCGGGACCGCTCCCGCGGCTGCGAGGGTGGAGTTCTGGTGGAGCCAGGCAAGAAGCTGGTCGATTGAGGATTGCGGCACCACGGATCCGAAGAGCGCGCTCAGGAACGTGAGGTAGGTGGGGGCGTTGTCCAGGAGGCTGGAGAGGAGGCCGCTGGAGAAATAAAAGAGTCCCGGAGTCGGGGCCCCCAGGGTGGCGGCGTCGGTTTGCAGCCAGTCCATGGCCGGCATCATGGTGCCGAATATCCCCACGAAGAGAATCGCCACCTCCTTCACCGGGTGGAGGCTGAACTCATTCGCCTCATGCACGCGTCGGGGAGTAAGCCGCCAGGAGAGGACTGCCGCAGCGACCATGAGGAACTCCCGCAGGAAGGGCGGGTTTTCGACGAAGGTGCTGCCGAAGATCACCCCCAGGAGCAGGAGGTTTGGGAGGCCCGAGATCTTGAAGGTGTCCGGGGGCTCGGCGAGTTCCTCCCGCACCCGCCGGGGGGCACGCAGGTAGTTGCGCCTGTCGATCGCGTAGAACAGGAGGAGCAGGATGCCAACCGCCGTGGCCCAGACCTCCCAGCAGCGTTGCAGCACCCACCAGAACGGAACCCCCTTCAGGAACCCGAGGTAGAGGGGGGGGTCGCCGACAGGGGTGAGCGCGCCTCCCACATTCGAGACGATGAAGATGAAGAAGACGACGTGATGCGCGGTGACGCGATATTTGTTCATCCGGAGCCAGGGGCGGATGAAGAGCATCGAAGCGCCGGTGGTCCCGAGGACGTTCGACACCATGGCCCCGGTCAGAAGGAAGAGCACATTTCTGGAGGGGGTGGCCTCCCCCTTGACGTCGCAGTGGATCCCGCCAGCCACGATGTAGAGCGACCCGATGAGGGTGATGAACCGAAGGTAGTCTCCTCCCGTGGCCAGGATCCGACCCGTGGCGTGGAGGCCTACGAGGTAGTAAAGGATCGTGACCCCCGCCAGGCCCAGGGTTATGTGGATGTAATACCTCGCCCAGAGGGCGGAGAAGAAGAGCGGCGCAAGTGCCATGAGCGCCAACAGCATCACAAACGGGAGAAGCATCCAGGGGGTCGGTTCAGTGATCATGGGATGTGGTTGAGCTCGCGATTAGACGGCGGGCATCTGAAGCACGAACCATGCGCGACGGGGGGCGCTCGGGCCAATTGGAAAAAAGGCCTGCGAATCGAGCAACCCAGGCGACAGACGTGGGCCTCCTTGCCAGCGGGGATGCGCGCATCGTGTGCAAAACAACGCACCGGAAACCGGAGGCCGAGGGTATGCTCTGAGCTCATGCTTTTGGTGACGAGATCCAGGATTCCATCGGCGCATCGAACACGGCTCCGCGACGTCGGATATCACTCGTGATGGATCTCTCCCTCGTGGATGCGGTTGCGCGATGTGCCCCCATCGGTCCGGGAACCCCCCGGGCCGGTGTTCCCCGGGGTGGAACTTCATAAACTGCCCGGTCTGCGTTTCGTGGCACTTCACGTGCTTTTTGCAACGCATGGCAAGCAGCCAGACAATACCCTCGCCGCACCTTGCCTTCCCCCATCCCTCGGCTCCTCTGGTTTCAGTCTTCACCGAAGGTTTCGCTGGGTTCGGGACGCTGTGCACCCCGCCTTGCACGACGAACCGGCGTGGCGAGCCATAACCGAAGAGCGCAGCCGATCCATCAACATGAAAAAAATCGAAGCAATCATCAAACCGTTCAAATTGGAGGAAGTGAAGGATGCCCTCGGGGAGGTGGGCATCGACGGCATGACCGTGTGCGAAGTGAAGGGTTTCGGCCGTCAGAAGGGGCACACCGAGATCTACCGTGGGAGCGAGTACACGGTGGACTTCCTCCCCAAGATCAAGCTCGAGCTCGTAGTGCCCGACGCCCGGTGGGAAGCCGCCGTGGCGGTGATTATCAAGACCGCCAAGACGGGGAAGATCGGGGATGGAAAGATCTTCGTCTCGGCGGTCGAACAGGCCATCCGGATCCGGACCGAGGAGAAGGGGGATCTGGCCGTATAACCGACGCAGCTCAACATCACCGTTTCGATCGAACATGAACCGAACCAGCAACCAAATGAACCCCATCACGAAAACCGCTCGCCTGGCCGCCCTTCTTGTCGGCATCACCTGGCTTGGTACGAATCTCCATGCGCAGGCACCGGCGACCAACGCCGCCCCGGCTGCGGCCGTCGCCGCCACCAACGCCCCGCCCCCTGCTCCCCAGCAGCCCGACTCCCTCGGCACGGTGGCGAACAACGGGAACGAGCAGGACCTCACGTGGCCTGTTCCAGCCGCCACGATGACAAACCTGGGGATGACCAATGCCCCGGCGACCCTCTACGCGAAACCGACCCAGGATGAGCTGATTCTCAACGTGGCGCACAACAAGGTTTCGATCAACATCATGTGGACCCTGGTGACCGGGTTTCTGGTGATGTTCATGCAGGCCGGATTCGCGCTCGTCGAGACCGGTCTCTGCCGGGCAAAGAGCGCCGCCCACGTCATGACGATGAACTTCATGATCTACGCACTTGGAATGCTCGGCTTTTACATCTGCGGATTCGCGCTGATGTTTGGCGGCTATGCCGTCGGCCCTGCGGCCATCGGATGGCAGCCTTCCCTTGGGCAGGGGCTCCAGCTCCTGAACAAGGAGTTTACGGTGACCTTGTTCGGGCATCCGTTCGGCCTCTTTGGGACGAAGGGGTTCTTCCTGGGAAGCGAGGTGTTCGACACCGCCATTTTCACCCTGTTCCTATTTCAGATGGTGTTCATGGATACCACGGCAACGATCCCTACCGGTTCGATGGCCGAGCGCTGGAACTTCAGCAACTTTGTGATCTATGGCCTGTGGGTCGGCATGCTTCCTTACGCCCTGTTCGGGAACTGGGTTTGGGGCGGGGGGTGGCTTGCGCAGCTCGGGCAGAACTTCGGGCTCGGTCACGGTCATGTCGACTTCGCCGGCTCCTCGGTGGTGCATTTGTGCGGGGGCATGATCGCCCTGGCCGGTGCCATCGTCATAGGACCACGACTTGGAAAATATACCCCCGACGGGAAGCCGCGCGGGATCCCGGGGCACAATATTGTGTATGTGATCCTTGGGACATTCATTCTCGCGTTCGGCTGGTTCGGGTTCAACCCCGGGTCGACCCTCGCGGGCACCGACCACCGGATGGCGGTCGTGGCCGTCAACACCATGCTGGCCTCGGCCACTGGCGCTCTGTTCACCTACTTCACGATGATGGCGAAGACCGGGAAGCCCGACCCCTCGATGCTCTGCAACGGTATGCTCGCGGGCCTCGTGGCGATCACCGCCCCCTGCGCCTTCGTCAGCTCCATGGGGGCCTGCATCATCGGGGCCGTCTCGGGCGTGATCGTGGTCTTCTCGGTGTTCTTCTGGGACAACCGGGGGGTCGATGATCCGGTCGGTGCCATCTCGGTTCACGGGGTGAACGGGGCATGGGGCGTCCTGAGCCTCGGGCTTCTCTCCAACGGCACCTATGGTGCGGGGTGGGGGGGGGTGCACACCCTGATCGGCAAGGGGGGCGAGATTCACCGCATCCTCAATGATGGAGCCGCCTCGATCGCTGAGTACAACAAGATGGTGGCGGATGGGTGGGCCGACCAGGGGGTCACCGGCGCCTTCGGGAAGCTCTTCGGTGCGGCCTACAACGACTGGTCGCAGTTCGGGGCCCAGATCACCGGGACCCTCACCTGCATCGTGTTCGTCTTCACCTTCGCCTACATCTGGTTCAAGGTCTCGAACCTGATCATCCCGATCCGTTCCAAGAAGGAAGACGAGCTCCTCGGCCTGGATATCCCCGAGATGGGGGCCGAGGCCTATCCCGATTATCAGCTCACCGACCGTTCCTCCCCGCCGGTGAAATAACCCGGGGTGTAGATCCTCCACCGTCGGCGGGCGGGGGCAACTGGTGCTCCCGCCCGCTTGGGTGGTAAACCTTTGACCTGACTCTCATGAATTCATTCCCTGCTGCCGTGGCCAACCTTCGATACGCGTCGTTCATTTTTTGGAGCCTCTCCCTCGTCCTCGCCTGCTGGGTCGGCGGCACCCTCTTCTTCGAGGTTCGCGCCGGTATGCCCGTCACCCACGAGGAGTGGGTGCATCGCTTAATGGGATGGTTCGTAAACGCGGTCCTGATCCGCACGTTCGTGCGCGGCTTTCGACGGCATTACGTTGCCGTCCGGGGCGTCGCGTGAGCGACGGGAAATCGGGGCAACATGCTTCGGGAGGCAGCCCGGGCGCACTGACGCTCGGGGCTCTCGGTGTCGTCTATGGGGACATCGGGACAAGTCCGCTGTACGCCTTGCGCGAATGCTTCGCCCGAAAGGGGGCCCCGGAACCGACGCCGGAAAACATCATCGGGGTGGTGTCGCTGGTGCTATGGGCGCTGCTGCTCATCGTGGCGGTGAAATACCTTCTGGTGGTGATGCGGGCTTCGAACCGGGGGGAGGGTGGAATTCTCGCCTTGTTGGCCCTCGCTTTCCCGCGGACCCAGGCGGGGCGGGGGCCCCGGGCCGGAGTGATCTTCGGCATAGGGGTCTTTGGCGCCGCTCTCCTGTATGGGGACGGCATGATCACTCCCGCGATCTCGGTGCTGAGTGCGGTGGAGGGGACGAGCGTCGCCACGCCTGCCTTCAACGCCTGGATTCTCCCCGTGACCATTGCTACGCTGGTGGCGCTGTTCGCGGCTCAGCGTCAGGGAACCGGTCAGGTGGGGGCGGTGTTCGGCCCGGTGATGGCCCTCTGGTTTCTGGTGGTGGCGTTTCTCGGGTTCCGCGGGATCCTCTCTGATCCGGTGATTTTGCAGGCCTTGAGCCCCGGGCCTGGGGCGGCCTTTCTCGGGCGGTGCGGTTGGGGTGGGTTTGTGGTGCTGGGGTCGGTGTTCCTTGCGGTGACCGGGGCTGAGGCGCTCTACGCCGACATGGGGCATTTCGGGATCGCGCCGATCCGGCGGGCTTGGTTCCTCCTCGTGATGCCGGCGCTCTTCCTAAGCTATCTGGGGCAGGGGGCGTTGATGATTCGGTCGCCGGAGGCTGTTCAGAACCCATTCTTCCTGCTCGCCCCGCGATGGAGCCTCTTTCCGCTCACGGGGTTGGCGACCGCCGCCACGGTGATCGCCTCCCAGGCTCTGATCTCGGGCGCGTTCTCGCTTAGCCTTCAGGCCATTCAGCTTGGGTATCTTCCCCGACTGCAGGTGCGGCACACCTCCTCCACCGAGCGGGGGCAGATTTACATGCCGCAGGTGAACTGGATCCTGATGGTGGCAAGCATCGGGTTGGTGCTCGGATTCCGGGAGTCGACCCGGCTGGCGGCGGCCTATGGGATCGCGGTGACGCTGGCAATGCTGACCACCACGGTGCTCTTTTTCTTCGCCTCCCGTCGGCTCTGGGGCTGGAGTCCCTGGCTTTGCGGGGCGGTTTGCCTTGGGCTTGGGAGCGTGGAGGGGGTGTTTTTCGCCGCCAACAGTCTCAAAATCCTGAGCGGCGGGTGGTTTCCGCTGGCGGCCGCCTCCTGCCTCTTTTTGATCATGACCACATGGAAGCGGGGAAGGGAGCTGCTTTGGGCCCGCCTCCAGCCGAGGGTCGTCCCGCTGGAGCTCTTTCTGGATGATCCGGAACTCGCCCGACTTCCCCGGGTGGCTGGGACGGCCGTGTTCATGTCGGGGAACCCCGAGGGAACCCCCCTTGCGCTGCTTCACAACCTGAAGCATAACCGCATCCTTCACTCCCAGAACATCCTCCTGACTCTCACCGTGGAGGATCTTCCCGCTGTGGAGCCGGGACGCCGCTTCTTCTCCGAACCGCTGGCCCCAGGCTTCACTCGCGTGATCGCGCGTCACGGGTACATGGAGGAGCCCAACGTCCCTGGGCTCCTGGAGGCGCTGCGGACGGAAGGCGTTCCTTTCGACCTCCAGAGCACCAGCTTTTTCCTGGGCCGGGAGTCGATCTCCCCGATGCGGTCCCGCGAGATCTCGCCGTGGCGCCATCGACTCTTCTCGCTCCTTGTCCGAAACGCGGAGTCGGCCTACGCCTACTACCGGATTCCGCCCGACCGGGTGGTGGAGCTGGGGATCCAGGTGGAGATTTAGGCTAGGGTTTGCCCCCTGGCCGCCCCGGTTCATGAGCCTCCTGCCGGGGCGTTGGCGGGCCCGAACGAGTGCGGAAACCAGCCTCTTCGGCTTTAGCGAAAACTTCATCGTCCCTGCACTTTGCTTTCCTACAGATCCGACACCGGGTGGCGATAGACTGAGGGAGCGAGTTGTTGCATGTCTTTCGGCTCAAAGGATTCGAGTGGGGATCACACACCCCGGCTCACGGATGGACTGGCCCGGCTGATTCGGGACGTTCAGGCCGGGCCCGGGGGCGTTTTGCGGATGACTCCCGACCAGGCGGCGCTCTGGGAGCTGGAGCGGCTTCCTGCGGCTCCGTGCTCGGCGCACCTCGGTGCGGTGATGCGGTGTCGCGGGGGCTTGAACCCCGAGTACCTCCGGCATGCGTTCGCTGAGCTGCAGCGTCGGCAAGAACTCCTCCGCTCAACGGTCGGCCTGCACCAGGAGTCGCCCGTCTTCCTGGTGGCCCCTGAAATGGATCTTCCCTGGACGGCTGTCGACCTGAGCACCGCCATTCCGTGCGATCGGGAGCGGCTGGAGCGGGAGCTGATCGACGGGGCCTTCACCCGGCCGTTCGCGCGACGGAAGTCCCCCCTCTGGAGAGCGCTCTGGATCAAGCGGCGGGAGGACGAGGGCCTGCTGGTTGTCGTGATTCATCAGCTCATCGCGGATGTGGCGTCGCTGGAGGTGATTTTCGCTGAGATCAGCGAGCACTACGCTGCCAGCGCGGCTGGCCAGCCCTTCTGGCTTCCCCGCATCGAGATCCCGTATTCCGCGCTGCTCGCCTCCCAGACCCGGCGGACGAGCGGGGTGGCGCGAGCCCATCTTCAGGCCTGGTGGCACGGCCAGCTGGCCGGCTCTCCCCAGGCGGTGTTCCTTCCCGGGTTCCGGCGGTCCGGCCCCTCGGAGCCTGCCATGGTTCCGCCCGTCCGGTTCCTGGAGGATGCCCCGTTGGCCGATGGGATCCGCGCCTTCTCACTCGAGACCGGGGTGAGTCCCTCGACCGTGGTGTTCGCGGGCCTGATCGCGGTGCTGCACCGTTACACCTCGGGCAAGGATTTTGTCGTGGCGACCGAGGCGGTGACGGGTGGAGTGGGCGGCACACAGGGGGTGGTGGGGCCGTTCTCGAGCCCGTTGCCACTCCGGATCCGGTGGGCGGAGGAGCCGGGGTTTCGCGAGCTGGCCGACATCACCGGTGCGGTGATGACCCAGGCGTACCGACATCGGGACCTCTCCTACCAGGAGGTGCTCCGCTCGGGGCTTGGTGATCCGGTCCCGCTCCCCGGACTGCTCCCCAGGATTCTCTGCCGGTTTGAGGGAAGGGGATGGATGCTCCCTGAGTTTGAGGGGGTGGAGGTGACGGTCCTCGAGCGGCGACGGGGGCCGGGGCCGTTTCATCTCGTGGTGGACATCCGATCGGGCCCCTCGGGGCTTGAGGGAAGTGTTGATTTCAGGCCTGACGCAATTGATCGCGAGACAGTGCGCCGATTCACCCAGCACCTCCAGACCCTCCTGTCGGGAGGGCTTGCAACCCCGTCCGCCTCGCTGGGGCACCTCCCGTTGCTGCCTCGGCGGGAGCGGGAGCTGGTGACCCGAGACTGGAGCCACACCTGGGTGAAGGTCCGCGAGGAGATCGGGGTGCATGAGCTGATCGAGGAGCAGTCGAAGGCCGCGCCCGGAGGGGTCGCAGCCGTGTGCAAGGACGACTCCCTGACCTACGGGGAGCTGAACGCGTTGTCGAACCGCCTGGCCCACGAGCTTCGGAGCGAGGGGGTGGGGAAGGGAACCCCCGTCGGGGTCTGGCTTCCGCGCTCCATCGACCAGCTGGTCTGCCTCCTGGGGGTGCTGAAGGCCGGCGGCGCCGTGGTGTCGCTTCACCCCGGGTGGGCCCTGGGCGAGGTGCGGCAGGCCCTGGAACAGGCGGGGGTGAGTCTGCTTCTGACCCAGCCGCGGCTTGCGCGAATCCTTTCCTCGATCCCGGGGTCCCGTGCGTGGCCTCACGTGGTCTTTCTCAGGCGGACGCCGCTTGGGGTGGTCGCCCTGGGGGCGGATGACGGGGC
>DMJJ01000534.1 GCA_003452185.1 Verrucomicrobiales bacterium
CCCCAGGTGTTGTTGTTGCTTGACCGGATGAACTCCAGGGCGCTGCCGTCCGGCTTGAACCGGAAAACCCCCATGCTGAACCGGACGTGGCGCCCCCCGACTTCCCCCTCAAACCCGCTGTAGCCCACGGTGCCCCAGATCCAGTTGTCAAAACCCCAGTGGAGGTTGCTCGCGGTGGCGTGGGTGTCCCCCATGTTCCAGCCGGAAAACAGGACTCGACGCTCGTCTGCCACGTCGTCCACGTTGGTGTCCCGCAGGAAGAGGGTGTGACCTCCCTCGATCACGATGAGGCCGCCGTTGGCGAAGGCCATCCCGGTGGGAATCGAGAGCTTGTCGGCAAAGAGGGTGAACTTGTCGGCCCGACCGTCGCCGTCCGTGTCCTCGCAAATCTTGATCCGGTCCCGGCCGCTCCCCTGGGGCTGCTGCTCGTTGGGGTAGTCGACGGTCTCCGCGATCCAGAGCCGGCCCCGCTCATCCCAGGCCATGCAGATCGGTTTCAGGATGTCGGGGTCCGCGGCCCAGAGCGTGGAGGAAAATCCCTCCGGCACCGCGATGTGGCGGGCCGACTCGGCGGGCGGCAGTGGGAGCTGCATTCGGCCGATGGAGTCGCCGCTGCCGCCGGGCCCGTTTCCCCCGGGGTAGTTTGGGATGCGGGACGGGGCGTTCGTGTAGGGGAGGGGATCGAGCCCGGGGTTGGGCCTGAGATCAAGGCTGGCCATGGCGGGCCCGGCCCCTGCGGCCCAGCGGATCCCGCTTTCCAGCAGGGCTTGGAAGCTGGCGGTTCCCCAAGTCCGCTGGTCATGCCCCCAGGCGGTGTAGAAGACGCGGCCTTTTCCCTGCTGCCGGACCCAGGTGTAGGGCTCGGCCAACCCCGCGGGGTCGCGCCGCTCGGAGAGCACCACCCGATCCTCGCCATGGCGCGTGTGCACGTAGGTCTCATCCCAGCTCTCAATCGGATGAAGCCCCGCCAGCACGGGGTGGCCAGGCCGGACATGGTGTTCCTGGAAGACCCCGGTGCCGTGGCTCTTGAACTGGGCTCCCACGAGCGCGGTGAACTTCGGGGAATTCAGGAAGCAGTAAGAGGCGCAGTGGATGGGCAGAAACCCCTTTCCCCCCTCGACGTACGAGAGCAGGGCAGCCTCCTGCTCCGGGCTGATGGCGGTGTGATTGGCGTACAGGAGCAACACATCGTAGGGGGCCAGGGTGGCGGGGGTGAGATCCTCAAGGCGCTCGGTGTAGGTCGACTCAATCCCGTGGGAGTCAAAGAACGGCTTGATCTGGCGGTAGCGGGCCCCGGGCTCATGGTGGCCCGAGTCCCCGAGGAAGAGCAGGCGGAGGGGCGCGGCGGCCTGGGGTCGCACGGGGGTTGCGAGAAGCGACAGTAGGGCGAGCAGGAGGCTGCGGGCGGTGAGGCGCATAGGCTGGCGGAGACCCTAGCAGGGCGAGCCCCGGGAAGTCATCCGGAACCGGCGGGCCGGGTCGTTTTCGCGACCGCTCCGTCGCCCCCTCGAAATACTGGCCCTTGCCCCGCCGGTGGGGGCTCCGTAAGCTGGCCCATCGTCGAGATGGAACTCAACCGATGAACCCTGTCGTCCGTCTGCTGCGCGACCTGATCGCGCTCCCCAGCGTCAACCCGGCCTTTGCGGCGGGGGCCGGCTCCCTCTCGGGGGAGCATCGCGTGGGGGACTACCTCCTCGCCGTGGGGGCCAGGGCGGGGCTGAGCGTTGAGCGCTGGCCTGTGACCGAGGGGCGGTCGAACGTCCTCATCCGGCTTTCGCCCGCGGGGCGGGTCCGGCATCGTGTGGTCATGGCCCCCCACATGGACACCGTGACGGTGGAGGAGCCGGAGCAGCTCGAACCGAGAGTGAAGGGGGGGCGGGTTCACGGGCGTGGGGCCTGCGACACCAAGGGCTCGGTGGCGACGATGTTCCAGGCTCTCGTGACGGTGGCGCGGGGTGGGGGCAGGCGTCCCGGCTCCACCGAGATTGTGCTGGCGGCGCTGGTGGACGAAGAGAGCGGCCAGGCCGGCTCCCGCTCGCTGGTGGCCGGGGGGTTCAAGGCCGACCTGGCGATCGTGGGGGAGCCGACGCTCCTCACCGTGGTCACGGCCCACAAGGGGGATCTTTGGCTGAGCGCGGAGACCCGCGGGCGGGCGGCCCACAGCTCCTGCCCGGAGCGGGGGCGGAACGCGATTGCGGAGATGGCCCGTGTGGTTTCGATCCTTGAGGGGGAGTATGCGGCCGGACTGCGGCGTCGACGGCACCCGTTGCTCGGGGCCGCGACGGTGAACGTCGGGATGATCGCCGGCGGCAGACAGCCAAACATCGTTCCGGATCGCTGCGAGATCCGCATCGACCGCCGGACCCTGCCGGGGGAGACCGATGCCGGGGTGACCCGGGGGATCCGGGCGTTGCTCCGAAGCAAGGGGGTGTCGGTGCGGGTGGCCGACTGGAAGGGGTTGCCGGCCGTCCCCCTGGAGACGGATCCGCGGCTCCCCCTGGTGCGCGGGCTGATGACGGCGGCCGGGCAACGGCGGCCGGCCGGGGTTCACTATTTCAGCGATGCCGGGGTGCTGTCCGGCGGGGGAATCCCCAGCGTGGTCTTCGGACCGGGGGACATCGCCCAGGCGCACACGCGTGACGAGTGGGTGGGGGTGAGGCAGCTGGAGCGGGGCGTCGCGGTGCTGACGCGGTTTCTGGAGGCCCTCCCGTGAGCTGGCCCGGGGGGGCCGGGGATGGAGGGGGACGATGAGCCGGTGGGGTTTTTTCCGCCAGGCGGCCTGGATCATCGCGACGACCATCGGAGGGGGGCTCTTCGGGATGCTCTCGATGAAGGTCGTTTCCGCGCAGCTTCGGACCGGGAGCGGGGAGTTTGCGGCCTTCACCGCGCTGCAGCAGGGGCTCATCCTCTGCACCATCCCGTTCACTGGACTCCAGACGGCGTTCGCCTACCTGGCTGCGCGGGCCGAGGATCCCGCGGGCCGTGCGGCGCTCTCCGGGGCGATGCGGGGGCTGTGCCGCCTGCTGATCATTGCCTGGTTGGTGGCATGGTGCGGGGTGCTTGTTTTCCAGGGTCGGATTCTCGCGGGGCTCAAGCTGCCTCCCCCTGCGCTGTGGCTTGCGCTGCTCGCGGCGTTGCCGAGCGTGCTCACACCCGCGCTGTTCGGCGTGTTGCAGGGGCGGCAGGATTTCCGGTGGCTTGGGATCGCGGGGATCGTGAACAATGCGGCGCTCTTCTGCGGCATGGGGGTTGCGGTCACCTGGATGGCCCCCACGGCCACGGGGGCGGTGGCCGGGTTTTGTGCCGGGTGGTGGGCGGCCTTCGCGTTTGCCCTGCATCGGACCCGTTCCCACTGGCAGGTGCCGCCGGCCCGCTTCGACTTTATGCGGTTCTTCGGGACATTCATCCCGTTGAGCCTGGGGATGGGGCTTCCCACCTTCATGCTCCGGTGGGATTACCTGACGGTGAACCGGTTCTTTGAGGCGTCGCAGGGGACGGACGGCTACACGGCGGCGCGGGTCGTGGGCGGGGCGGTGGCCTACCTCACCACGGCGCTCACCTGGGTGCTCTTCCCCAAGATCGTGCAGAGCGTCGCCCGCTCGGAGAAAACCCCCGCGCTCATGCAGGCGCTGGGGGCGGCGGCGCTCGTGGGAGCCGGGGCCGCGCTCGGGTGCATGGTGCTGCCGGAACTCCCGCTCCGGATCCTGGCGCCGAAGTACGTCTCCTTCTCGCGGCTCGTCCCGATGTGCGTCTGGGCGATCATCCCGCTCTCGCTTTCAACGATCCTGATCAACAACCTCATGGCGCGGGAGCGCTACGGGGTGGTGCGGTGGATCCTCGTGCTGGCCGGGGGATACTGGGCCACGCTCCGGTTGTACCACCCGTCGTTCGAGGCGGTGATTGGGGTGATGGGGGGATTCTGCACCCTGCTGCTCGCGACCTCGGTCCTCTGCACCTGGGTGGCCGGGCGACGCCCTGCGGCGGTCGACCTCCCGAGCTAGGGCGAGTCTCCGACGAGCCACCCCCGGTGGCACAGGGGGGGGGAGAAGGGTCAGCGGGCGGTGGCGGGCTTCTCCGTGATCGCGTTGATGCTTCCGACCTGCGCGACCTTCGCGGCATCGATCACCTTGATGACCTCCCCGAACGGGGCGTTTTTGTCCGCCTTGATGGCGACGGCGACCTTCGGATTGGCTTTGGCGGCGATGACGAGCTCGTTCTGGAGGCGCTCCAGGGTGACGGGCTTGGTCTCGATCCAGAAGAACGGGAAATTCGTGGCGACGAGCACGGTGAACGGCTTGCTGTCGGTCGAGGATCCCTGTCGGGCCTCCTTCGATTCCGGGAGGGCCAGTTTGAGGGAGGCCTCCCGGTTTTTGAAGTGCGTGGTCACCATGAGGAAGATGAGCACGACGATCAACACGTCGATGAGCGAGACGATGATGACCGAGGGGGCCGCCTTCCGTTTTTCGCGTCCAAATTTCATCGGATGGCTCCCTTACTTGTTCGGGTGGTGCTTGCGGAGGAACTCGTCGCACGCCGTCTCCATCTCGACCGTGAAGGTCTCGACGCGGCGCGAATAGAAGCTCCAGGCGATGAGGGCGGGGATGGCGATCATCAGGCCGCCGAACGTGGCTCGGAGGGCGAGGGCGATCCCGCGGGCGAAGTCGGCGCTTTCCCCGGTGGCCACAAGCTTCATGGAGCCGAACAGCTCGATCAGCCCGTAGACCGTGCCGACGAGCCCCAGGAGCGGCGCGACCCCGACGAGGATCTCGAGGACGAAGAGATTCCGCTCGAGCTTGCTGATCTCGTGCCGGGCGCGCGTTTGCACGAACTCCACGGTCTGCGACCGCTGCCAGTCGAGGTGGTCTGACGCGACGAGGATCAGGCGGCCAAGGCTGGACGGGTGTCGCCGGCAGGCTGCTCGAACCTCCTCAAGGTCGGCCGACCCGACCTTGCGGACGATGGAGTCGGGGACCACCCGGTCCCGCTGCAGCGAGATGCCGCGTTCGATGATGATGGTGACCCCGAGGATCGAGGCCGAGATGAGCGCCAGAAGGAACAGTGTTTCCATAGGTTCAGAAGTAAAAGAACGTCAGCTTCACGGGGCGTACGTTACCCCCGATGATCCGGTGCATGTCGAGGGGCCACTTCGGGTAAGGGCTCGGGTCGGTGACGGCCCGTTCGCAGAGGTAACCGAGGGCTTCGCCCACCTCTGTCTCCGTCAGCTTCATGTCGGAGATCCGGCCGTCGAACAGGAGGTTGAACTCCAGCACCACCTTGCCGCTCCGGGGGCTGAGGGTGGAGTTGTCGATGAGGTAGTACCAGCGCTCCTGGATCGCCTTGATGAGGGCGGCGTCGTACTCGCCGAAGGGGGTGGCCTTGGCGTCCACCGAGAGCTTCCCGGCCCGTCGCACGCCGGCGTCCTGCTTCATCTTCTCGCCGGCGATTCCAGCCTGCTCCCGCGCGGCGGCCAGGGAGCGGGGGCGCTGCCGGGGGGGTGCGGGCGAGGAGGCCGGCTCGGGGGGAGGGGCCGGTTT
>DMJJ01000535.1 GCA_003452185.1 Verrucomicrobiales bacterium
GACTCGACCGTCGATGTCCGGGGCGTCGTCCTGGGGGGGCGTCGGTTTCACATCATGGCCGGGCCCTGCTCCGTGGAGAGCGAGAAGCAGCTGATGACCGTGGCCCATGCGGTCCGGGAGGCCGGGGCGACGATCCTGCGGGGCGGCGCGTTCAAGCCGCGGACCTCTCCGTACGAGTTCCAGGGACTCGGGGAAAAGGGGCTCAAGCTCCTGGCCAAGGCCCGGCGTGAAACCGGGCTTCCGATCATCACCGAGCTTCTCTCGGAGCAGCAGGCGGAGATGGTCGCCGAGTATGCCGACATCCTCCAGATCGGGACCCGCAACGCGCAGAACTTCCAGTTGCTGATCGCCGCGGCCCGCACCGGCCGGCCCGTGCTCCTGAAGCGGGGACTGGCGATGCGGATGGAGGAGTGGCTCCTGGCGGGGGAGTACATCCTGGCCAACGACAATCCGAACCTGATGTTCTGCGAGCGCGGGGTCCGGACTTTCGAGACCTACACCCGGAACACCCTCGACCTGGCGGCGATCCCGATCCTGAAGCGGGAGTCGCACTGCCCGGTGGTGATCGACCCGAGTCAGGGGGCGGGCCGGGCCGACCTGGTTGCCTCCCTGTGCAAGGGAGCCGTGGCCATGGGGGCAGATGCCCTCCTGGTGGAGGTGCATTCGAACCCCGCCGAGGCCTGGAGTGACGGGGCCCAGCAACTCACCCTGGAGGGGTTCCGCCGGCTGGTGTCCGATCTCCGGCCCTTCATCGCCGCTGCCGGGAGGGAGTGATCCCGGGTGCCCGACCGGTGCCGCTACCGATGACATCCCCCGAACCCAACCGGCTCCAGGAGGGGCTCCGTCTTGCGACCCAGGCGTTGCTTGGGGAGCGGGACGGGGCCGGGCACTGGGTGGGGGAATTGAGCTCAAGCCCCCTTTCCACCGCCACGGCCGTGACCGCCCTCTCGCTTGCGGCAGGAGCCGGCATCCCGGTCTCCAGCGCCCGGGTGGTGCGGGGGCTTGGGTGGTTGTCCCGCTACGTGAACGCGGACGGGGGATGGGGCGACACGGTGGCCAGCCGGAGCAATCTCAGCACCACGGCCCTTGTCTGGGCTGCGTTCGCTGCCGCCCCCGGGGGTGTCGCGCGCCACCCGGCGTTGATGGCGCGTGCCGAGGCGTGGCTCCGTCGGCACGCGGGGGGAACCGACCCCGCGACGCTCGCCCCGGCCCTCATTCGCCGGTATGGCGAGGATCGAACCTTCTCGGTGCCGATCCTCACCCAGTGTGCCCTCGCGGGCCGGCTTGGGGAGGGAGCCGAGGCGTGGCGCCACGTGATTCCACTCCCGTTCGAGCTCGCGGCCTGCCCCCCGGGGTGGTTTGCCGCGCTGCAGCTCCCGGTGGTCAGCTATGCCCTTCCGGCGTTGATCGCCATCGGGCAGGTGCGGTTTCACCGCAGGCCCCCATCGAATCCCGTCGCCAGGATCGTCCGGTCGCTGGTGCGGGACCGGACTCTCCGAGTGCTCGACCGCATCCAGCCCCCGGGGGGCGGTTTCCTGGAGGCGACCCCGCTGACGAGCTTCGTCGTGATGAGCCTGGTCGGGTGCGGCGAGGGGGGGCATCCCGTCGCCCGCCGGGGACTCGACTTCCTCCTGCGGTCGCAGCGTGGGGATGGAAGCTGGCCGATCGACACGAACCTCGCGACCTGGGTGACCACCCTCTCGGTGAATGCGCTTCCCGACGAGGCCCTGAAGGGGGCCGGGGCCGATCGGCTGGTCGGGTGGCTGCTGGGGCAGCAGTATCGGGCGATTCATCCCTACACGCAGGCGGCGCCGGGCGGATGGGCCTGGACGGACCTCCCAGGCGGGGTCCCGGACGCGGACGACACCTCGGGGGCGTTGCTCGCCCTGCATCGGCTCGGGGGTGCGGGGAGCCCCGGGCTCGCCGAGGCGGCGCGGGCCGGGGTGCGGTGGCTCCTCGGGCTTCAGAACCGGGATGGCGGGATCCCGACGTTTTGTCGCGGCTGGGGCCGGCTCCCCTTTGACCGAAGCAGCACCGACATCACGGCCCACGCCCTCCGGGCCTGGCAGGCCTGGGAGGGCCGGCTTCCGACGGAGGAGCGCTCCCGGGTGACGGAGGGGATCTCGCGCGGACTCGGGTTCCTGCGACGCGAGCAGCGGAGCGACGGGGCTTGGGCGCCCCTCTGGTTTGGAAACGAGTCGGCCCCCGGGGAGCAGAACCTGGCCTACGGCACCTCACGGGTGCTGGTGGCGCTGGGGGGATGTGTGTCCACCCATCGCGCCGAGGTGGCCCCGATGGTGGACGCGGGGCTGCGATGGCTCCTCTCGATCCAGGAGCCGGGCGGGGGCTTCGGGTGCGGCGCCGGAACCGCGGCCTCCATTGAGGAGACAGCCCTGGCGGTGGAGGCCCTGGCCGTGCTGGTCCGGGAGGGTGCGGCCGGCCCGGACGAGCCGGCCGCCCTACAGGCCCTGCACCAGGGGGTCGACTGGCTGCTGGCCCGGGTGGAGACCGGGGAGTGGAGGCATCCGTCGCCGATTGGGTTTTATTTCGCGAAGCTCTGGTACTTTGAGCGGCTCTATCCGATGATCTTCACCGTGGGGGCGCTGCGGGCCGCGGAGCGCGCCCTGGCGCGGTGAGACGGGGAGGATTCCGGGGCGCTCAGCGGACGATGAGCTCGACGAACGCCGACTTCCCGGGGCCGATCTCCAGCGGCAGAGTCGACCCCTTTGGAAGGTCTCGTTCGGAACGCCATTCGCGGGCAGCCGAGTAGGGCACTCGCGGGCGGAGGGTGACATGCGCCACGGCGGCGGGGTCAACCACCGCGGGCGACTCCGGCCTCTTCGCCACTCCCTCGTTGTTGACCAACTCCACAACCCACCCTGTGGGCGTGTGGTTGATCGCGTATTCCAGAGGGTCGCCCGACACCTCCACCGGAAGGCTTTCCCGGGAGAGCCGTCGGAGCCGTTCGTCGGAGATCGCCGCGGGCCGCCCTGTGGCAGGGTTCACCCAGGGCTCGAGCAACTCAACCCCGCGGGCCCGGCTCAACCCCGGGGCGCGCCGCCGCAGCTCCGCGTGGTGTGCGGCGGAGAGCAGGAGCCGGGTTCCTGATTTCAAGGCCTGCTCGAGAGCGGCAATGAACCGGTCGTCGAACTCGATGTCCCCCGCGAGGAGGAGCACAGGGTAGCGGGAGAGGATTCGGGCGGAGGCGCTGGTGAGCTGGACATCGAACATCTCCCCGAAGGGTGTTGGCCGCAGGTAGGCCTTCTCCGGATTCACCGGCTCGGGCTTCGAGTGGATGTGGTCGCCACCCGGGAAAAGCTGATGGTCGAAGAGATCCCGCAGGGCCCGGTCCCCCGGGGTTGGCTCCAGGATCCCCCATGGCTTGTCCATGTAGCCGTTGTAGCCCGCGAGGTGGTCGATCACCACTGCCACGGGGGTGAAGGGGACTCCCCGGTCGTGGGACTGGGTGAAGCGGAACACTTCGGAGCCCTTCCGGCCGTGCTCAGTCAGTTTCCAGGGATCGGCCTGCGATTCGAAAAAAATGGCGATGCTGTTCTCGGGCGTGACGAGGGCGGCGCCGGCGAACCAGGCATGAAGCCACATCCGTTCGTAAAAGCTGAGTGAATGTCCCGCCTCCAACCCGCGGGCTCCCCCCGCTTCGCGTCGCAGCGGACCGCTCGTCGTGCAGGCCCCGGAAAACCAGGGGCTGACCTGCACGGACCACGGCACCTCCCACTGGCGGGAGGCTCCTCGGGCGAAGGCGAGCTTCGATTGCGTGAAGGCGATGTTCTCCCCGACCTCCAGCCCGATGCAACGGGCCCCCCATTCCCCGGCGTAGGCTTCGTAGTGGGAATGCCCGGTGACGCTGATCACCCGTCCAAGGAGGTCGCGGCTCCGGCTGGAGAAGTAGGCCTTCACCGCGTCGTAGCACTCGCGCCGGCTTGTCGGTCGATGGTCGTAGCCGGAGAGTCCCGGGGGCTTCATCAGATGCCGGAACGACTCGAACTCCTTGCCGTACACATCGTGCCACCAGCGTTCGTTGTGCGAGAGGTTGTGAAGATAGTATCCCCACTCGCCCAGCTGCACGGCGGTGAAGAGGCCGGCCCGGTCCATCGCACCGAGC
Organism: Verrucomicrobiales bacterium; assembly: GCA_003452185.1. Classification (GTDB taxonomy): domain Bacteria; phylum Verrucomicrobiota; class Verrucomicrobiia; order Limisphaerales; family UBA11320; genus UBA11320. The sequence continues at coordinate 4,124 of DMJJ01000535.1, forward strand.
GCCGAGGCAGCGTCGGGCCCCAGGACACAACCCCCCCCCTGGATTTGCATGTCGGCGCACCCCGGATAGCAGACCACCGGCCATCCAAGGGTCGCAAGGTAGTCGTAGACCGGTTTCGTGGAGGGAGTGGGGGTCGGTCCCGGGTCGAGCCCGTTGCCGAGCGATTCCCGTCGCATCACTTCGGTGAGCTGTCGAAGGGCCGGGAGATCAGCGGGGGCTCCGTAGATCGAGAAGATGAACGGCACATGCCCCGGCAGCGGCCGGAGGGCGAACTCCGGGGGCGAGGGCTGGCGGAAGTCGACCCTGCCGGGAGCCGCCTCGCCGGAGCGGGAGAGGAGCGTCAGGAAACCGAGCAGGAGTGCCGCGGCCGGCCGGCGAGGGTGGAGGAGGCTCATAAGGGATGCGGGAAGGCTATCCCGGCGGGGTTCTCCGAGTCGAACAGAGTCTTGGTCCGGGCGCCGCAAGATCGGGAGATCCGGGGAGCCCGCCTGCGGGTCCTCTTTTTCTTGAGCCCGGCCCGGGTCCGTGCATGATGCCCGCAAGCCCCTATGAATACGAACACCCCTTCCTCCTCCCCGGTTTCCCCCGTCACGCGCCGCACCTTCCTGCGCAACGGTGTGGTTTTGACAGCGGGCGTGGCCGCGCTCTCCTGGAACGCGCGCGCCCAGGTGAACAAGAACAGCAAGCTGCGGATTTTTCAGATGGGCGTCGGCGGCATCGGTTCCCTCCAGCGAAACGGCCTGAAGGGGCATCCGATGGTCGAGTGGGCCGGGTTTTGCGACGTCGATCGCAAGGAGCTCGACAAGATCAAGGCCGAGCACCCCGAGTCGTGGGTGTTGAAGGACTATCGCGAGGCCTTCGCCAGCAAGGCGGACCAGTTCGACGCCGCCATTGTCGACACACCTGATTTCCACCACACGCCGATGATGCTCACGGCGATGAAGCACAAGAAGCACATGTACGGGCAGAAGCCTCTGGTGCACCAGCTGGCCGAGCTTCGGATGGTCCGGGACGGCCTTGCGGCCAATCCGGGCCTAGTGACCCAGATGGGAAACCAGCGGGCCTGCAACACCGGCCGGATGCAGTCGGTGGAGATCCTCCGGAGCAACCAGCTCGGGCGGCCGGTCGAGGCCTACGTCTGGACCGGCGGGGTGGAGAAGGGGCATTATTTTGTCGATGCTTGGAGCCCGTACGGCGCGGCCAAGCCCGTTCCCGACTACCTCGACTGGGATCTCTGGAAGGGGCCCCTCAGCGCCGACCTCCCCTACAGCGAAGACCTCGCCCCCCGTCGCTGGCGTGCGTTCTGGGAAACGGGCGGCGGGCAGCTTGCCGATTGGGGGTGTCACCTCCTCGACCTGCTCTACTTCGCCTACGATCTCCCCCGGCCCGAGGCGGTGCAGACCCATACTCTCAAGCCCTCCAACACCGGGCACAGCGCCCACAACCAGAGCACGATCACCTATGCCGGCGGCGGGAAGTTCGCCCGCGGCAAGTTTGTGGTGCATTACAGTGACAGCAGCCAGCAGCCCTCCTTTGCGGCCCTCGGGCTCCCTCCCATGGAGGTTGGCGCCAACCACACCATGGTGGTCTGCGAGGAGGGGACCCTGCTGCTTCAGGCCGACGGGAAGATCACGATCTTCCGCAACGGCAAGGTGGTCGAGAATGAGCCCCTGCCGAAGGTCGAGCCCCGTCAGCATTGGAAGGACTGGGCGGACAACTGCCTCGGGGCGAAGAAGCCGCTCTGGACCCCGTTCCAGATCGGGTGGCGGATCACCGAGCCGGCGCTGCTCGCGGTGAAGGCGACCCGGTTCCCGGGGCAGGAGCTCCGGTGGGATGCCGAGAATTTCCGGTTCACCAATCACGACAAGGCGAACCAGGAGATCCTCTCCCGTTCCTATCGCGAAGGGTTTGCCCCGCCGGCCGTCGGCTGAGCAGCCGCACCCCCACTCCGCCCCCGCACGGGGGGGGGGAGGCGTGGACGGCGGATCCCCCGGCGGGGGGCTTGGGCGAAGGCGCCCTTGCCTCCAGGCCCTTGGCGCATCCCGGCCTCCCCGCGGTGGAGAGGCCCCGGCCCCGGCCGGGTGTTCGGGGATTGCAGTTCGTGGTCAAACTCCAATACTCGCCCCATGGCCTCCCCGTTCTCGAACCTCCTCGCCGCCTCCGCCCTTGCCGCCGCCCTCCTCCTTGGCCCCGCTCCCGCAGCGGTCGGAGCGCCTCCCCTGAAGGCGTTGCTGTTTGTGGGTGGCGGTTACCACGACTACGCGACGCTCGGACCGCATCTCAGCTCGAAGCTTTCCGGACTGGCGAACGTGACGTTCACCCTGCGGGAGACGTTTGAATCGCTTCACAACCCGCGGTTCGCCGACGGCTTCGATGTCGTGGTGTACGACTGGTGCTTCGATGAGGCCCCTGACGACGTCCTCGACAACGCCCTCAAGGTCGCCGCGGCCGGGAAGCCGACCGTCATGATCCATTGCGCCGTGCATGCCTTCCGGAAGTCCCCCAGGATCTCCGAGTGGGAGACCTGCTGCGGGATGCGATCCAAGGTGCACGATCGATTTGAGCCTTTCTCCACGGTGAAGCTCGATCCCGGGAGCCCCATCACCCTCCACTTCCCCGAGTCCTGGAGCACACCCGGGGATGAGCTCTACCAGACGATTTCCATCCAACCCGAATCCCATCCGCTGCTCCGGGTGAAGAGCCCCCAGGATGGGCGGGAACATGTGGTCTGTTGGACCTATCAGTACCACTCGGGGCGTGTTTTCAGCACGACCCTTGGACACGACATGAAGACCGCGGCCTCCGCCGACTATCTTCGGCTGCTCTCCAACGGCCTGCTCTGGGCCTGCGGCAAGCTCCGGCCGGACGGGACCCCTGCCGCCGGCTACGGCCCGTCGACCCCGGTAAAATAACCGCCCCGCCATGCGACTCGGGATCAATACCTTCCTGTTCAGCTGCCCGTTCACGAACGCGTCGACCCGGTTCTTTCCCCGATTTCGGCGATGGGGGTTCGAGACGGTTGAGATCTCGATCGGCGACTTCGGCCACATCGACCCCGTCTATGTGCGTGACCGCCTCCAGGCCACGGGGCTGGTCTGCGGCTCGGTCTCCCCGTGCCTCGGCCCTGGGATGGATCTCCGCGGGCCGGCGGCGCATCAGCGGGCCGGGATCCGTTTTATGCGCCGGGTCATCGACCGCATGGTGGAGCTGGATGCCCGGACCATGGCGGGCGTCGTGTACTCGCTTGTGGGACGCACGGAGGCGGTTCCGGCCCCGGAGCGGCGTCGACAGTGGCGCACC
>DMJJ01000537.1 GCA_003452185.1 Verrucomicrobiales bacterium
GCGGGAGGGTGGTGGTTGCCCGCCCGCCTTGGGGGTGCGATCTCCCGCGCGGCTCTCCCTTGTCTCCTGCCGGCCGCCTGGGGCAGAATTCCGGCCATGATCCGAACCGGTTGCTATCTTCTGGCCTGGGCTGCCTTTCTGCTGTCGGCACGCGGGGGCAATTGGCCGCAGTTCCGGGGCCCGGCGGGGGATGGGCACGCTGACTCCAGCCACCTGCCCCTTTCCTGGAGCGCCTCGGAGAACGTGGCCTGGGAGTCCCCGATTCCCGGCCAGGGGTGGTCCTCTCCCGTCGTCTGGGGAGACTCGGTCTGGATGGCGACCTCCACGGGGGAGGGGGCGTCGCTCCGGGCCGTCGCCGTCGATGCCAGGTCGGGCCGACTCCTTCACAACGTCGAGCTGTTCCACATCACCGCTCCCGAGCCGATCCACAAACTCAACAGCCACGCCTCCCCCACGCCCGTCATCGAGGCCGGCAGGGTTTATTTCTTTTTCGGCATGTATGGGGCTGCCTGCCTCGACAGCGAGACGGGGCGGGTCCTCTGGAGGAACACCGATTTGCCGCATGACCACGGGAAGAACGGTCCCGGGAGCTCCCCGGTGCTGCAGGGGGATTTGCTCCTGCTGACGTGTGACGGGACGGAGCAGCGGTACGTGACGGCACTCGACAAGCGGACGGGGAAGCCGGTCTGGAGGACTCCCAGGAGCAACGGGGCGCAGCTGGAGGGCAAGCCTGGCGACTTGAAGAAGGCGTATCATACGCCCCTTGTGATCCGGGTGGGGGATCACGAGGAGCTGATCACCGTGGGAGCGTTTCGTTTGAGCGGCATGGATGTGAAGACCGGCAGGGAGCTATGGTGGATCGACATTCCCGGGTTTTCAAACGTGCCCAGGCCGGTTTACGGGCATGGGCTGGTATACGTGGCGACGGGCTTCATGAAGCCGGAGTTTTGGGCGGTTCGTCCCGGGGGGAGTGGGGATGTCACGCAGACCCACGTGGCCTGGAAGATGGCACGGCAGGCTCCGCAGAAGCCGTCCCCCCTGCTGGTGGGGGAGGAGGTCTATATCCTTTCGGACAACGGGATCCTGACGTGCATGGATGCCGTTTCCGGTCAGATTCATTACAGCGAGCGGGTGGGGGGAGAGTTTTCCGCCTCTCCGCTTGCCTCCGGGGACCGGATCTACCTGTTTGACCAGGAGGGGACGGCTTCGGTGGTGGCGGCGGGGAGGGAGTTCAAGGTGCTGGCGCGGAGCGCCCTGGGGGATGGATTCATGGCCAGTCCGGCCGTGGTGGACAACGCCCTGATCGTCCGTTCGCGCACTCGGTTGTATCGGATCGAGGAGCGCCACTGATCGGGGGTAGGGGCTCTCGTGCGTGAGGGGGGGAAGGGAGAAGTGCGGGGATCTCACGATCCCCGCTACCTGTGAGAGCCGCCAATATCCTACGGCGTTCCGAACAGCGGCTGCGTCCAGGCCATCTCGTGCTCGCCTGCGGCCTGGGGATTCTCCTTCCGCTTCGTCGAAATCACCGTCGCGCGGACATACAACTCCGTGCCGTTCATCTCATAGACACCTGACGTGCCCGAAACCTCCAGAAAGGCCATGCCGACCTCGGGCTGATAACGGCGCGTGGTCGGGTACGGGCTCCCATCCTTCGACAGGATCGGCGCGCTCGCCGGGTTGAAATTCCGATGGGTTCCAATGAACCGGATGGTGTAGGAGACCCCTTCCTCGGGCTCCACTTCAACCAGGAGCCGTTTCCGTTCACGACGCACATCCCGCAGGCGAACACCCGTGGTGGCGTAGAAGTCGCCACGCTCCATCGCCAGGATCAGGTCCGAGGGCTCCAGCCGAGGGGCCCGCACCATGACCCACCCGCGGCCGGGGTTGCTGGAGCCCGGGTTGAATTCGTGGTAGCGATGCGAGTCGTCGACCGCCAGGCCGAAGAGGGCTCCGAAATGCGTGGTGGTGAGACGAAGGGAAAGCGCCACATCCCAGATCTGCTCTGCGGACAGCCTCGTGCCATCCCCAAAACTGAAGCACCCGGGGTGTCCGTTGTACACCTCGAAAAACCGCTCCCCTTTGACCTGGGTGAGATCCTCCGCCGTGACGGCCCATCCAAAGTTCGGATGGTTGATATGCGGAAACATCGGCTGCCCTGTCATGGCCCGTTGCTGCAGGACCATGTCGACCGCCTGCTGCATCACCTCCCGGACACTCGTCGCCCCTGCCTGGGGGACTGGAAAGGGGGCGCGCACGTTCGATGCGTTTACGTGGACAGGCCAGATCTTGTAGTTGCTGGTGATCTCCGTTGCCGGGATGAGGAGAAACTTTCCTTTTTCCTCCAGCAGGGGACCGAATTCCGGGAGCGTCTTGAGCCGCACCTGCCGGCGTCCGTTCCACTCCCGCTCGGTCACCCAAAACGCCCCAAACCGGTCCCGATACCGATCGAGGGTCACGTCGCGATAGCTCAGGTTGGTGACCGTGACCCACTTCTCCCCGACCTGCAGCAGGTTGTGGTCGGAGAGGCCGAGGAACTGGTATCCATGGTTCTTGTACCAATCGACCACCATCTCCGGGAAGTCGTCGCCATCACTCCACAGGGTGTGGGTATGGAGGTTTCCCTTCCACCAGGGGCTGGCGGCTGCCCCCCGGGCCTGCGTCTCTGGCAGGGCAAGGAGGCAGATCGCAAGCAGGGTGGGCAGCGTGGCGCGAGGGAGCAGGGGCATTCGAAGAAGTAATGCACCGGAAGCCATGAGGGTGCAAGCATCCAAGGCTCCGCACTTATTGGGAGACCCGTGTCGGGTTGGGGAAGGGAGGGGGGAAGTGCGGGGATCTCACGATCCCCGCTACCCAAGCCAACGTCCTTCGGAGGAGCCGGGGTGGTGGGGAAACCTGGGACGCCCTCACGGGAGGGATGGCCCGCGGTTCAGTGCTTCGAATCGCCCGGCAACAACCGTTGCGGCACATCCTCAAACACCGCGGCCCCGTGGGCATCCGGTTTCAAGACCCAGAGCCGATCGAACGTCTTGTCCTTCCAGGGGGCGGGCGGGGGTTGCGCTCCGAGCGCCATGGCAAGCTCCGTGATGTCATGGTGCACCCAGCAAATGATCACGGTCTTCCCCTTGTAGGCGCGTTGCCCCAGAACCTGCCTCGCAAGGGCAACGTACTCCTTGGCGTCATATGGCCTCTGCACGGGAAGCCCCAGGTCACGGGCCAGCGGAACCAGGGTCTCTGAGGTCCGCTGGCTATGGTCATGCTTCGTCACCTGGGTGGCATAGAGCGCTGCCACTGGGGAGATCGGAAGAGC
>DMJJ01000207.1 GCA_003452185.1 Verrucomicrobiales bacterium
GTTGGCGTCGTCGAGCGGCGCGTCGATTTCGTCGAGCAGACAGAACGGGCTCGGCTTGTACTTGAAGATCGCGAACATCAACGCGATCGCCGTGAGCGCCTTCTCGCCGCCGGAGAGGAGCTGCACGCTCTGCAGCCGCTTGCCGGGAGGCGACGCCACGATGTCGATGCCGCTCTCCAGCACATCGTTTTCGTCGACCAGGATCAGGTCTGCCTTCCCCCCGCCAAAGATCTCCACGAACATGTTCCGGAAGTTCTCCCGGATCTGATGGAACGTGGTGACGAACATCTCCCGCGTCTGGGTGTTGATCCGGGTGAGGACGTCCAGGAGCTGCTCCTTCGCCTTCACCAGGTCGTCGTGCTGCTGGGTCAGGAAGAGCTGCCGCTGCTCGGTCTCCTCGTACTCCTCGATGGCCACCAGGTTCACGGGGCCCATCTCGTCGACCCGCTTCTGGAGCGAGGCGACCTGCTCGGCGATCCCGGCCCAGTTGGTGCCGGCGCCCGAGGCGGCCATCTCCTCGGGGCTCAGGGTTTCAATGCGTGCCGGGCCCTCGTCCGCGTAGGTGATCTGGATGCACTCGCTCCGGATCTCCTCCAGGTTGACCTGGTATTTCTGCTGCACCCGTTCACGGAGGTTTTGCACCGACATGGTCTTCTGGGCGAGCTCGACCTCGATGGTTCCCCGCTGCTGCTGGAGTTCGGTGAGGCGCCGGCGGCGGTCCCGCAGCTCCTCTTCATTGCGGGAGACCACGGCCTCCTGGGACTGCTTCTCCGCGAGGAGCTGGGCGGCCCGGACATTCACCTCCTCGCGCTCGCGTTGCAGGTCGATGTTTTGCCGGCGCGACTCTTCGATCTCCGCCTCGTATTGAGCCTTGCGGGCCCCGAAGCCGCCGATCTCCTGGCTGCGCTGCTCGATGAGCTGCCGCATCTCGCGGATCCGCTGCTCGAGCGGCCCCTTCTGGTGTCGAAGGGCGTTGCAGAGCTGGTCCGCGGAGGCCAGCTCCACCTTGGTCTCGGTGAGGGAGGTGTTCGCCTGCTCACGGTCGGTGCGGAGCTGCTCCACGCCGTCGGTCAGCGAGGCGATCTGCTCCTGGGCCCCCTTCTCCTCGAGCTCCAGCTCCGAGGCCCGGGCCCCCAGGGCCGCGCGCTTTTCCGAGCCCTCGAGGTCGTGGGCGCTCAGGCTCTGCACCTCGTACACCACGGTGTCGATCTTCTGGTGCAGCATGCGAAGCGATCCCTGGAGGGCGTTGAGCTCCCCCTGGTGGGTGGCAACGGCCACCTCCTGCTCCCGGAGCGCGGTCTGGGCCTCGTGGAGCCCGGCCTGGAGAGCGGTCTGCTCGCTGACGAGCACCCCCTTGGAACGGCTCAGCTCGTTCGACTGCTCGACCAGCTGCGCCATGGCGGCCTGGAGCTCCGCGATCTGGTTCTTCCGGCCGAGGATCGAGGCCGGGGCCTTGCCCGTGCCGTTGGCCGCTCCCCCGGTGTACACCCCCTCGCGGCTGAGCACCTGGCCATCCGCCGTCACGAAGTGGTAGGCTCCACCCGAGGCGCGCCATCCCGCGGTGGCGGCCGGAAGGTCGGGCACCAGGCGGGTGCGCCCGAGGATTCTCGCGAGCAGCGGGGCGAGGTCGGCGTCCGACTCCACCACGGTGGCGGCCGGCACTCCCCAGCCCTCCCCGTCGGCGGGAGCCTCGGGACCCGCCTCCTCGGAGGCGGCGGAGGAGAGCATTTCAAGGGCGGCGATGCTGGCACGTCCCTTCTTCTGCGCGGCCAGGTCCGCGAGAATCTGCTGCGCCGACTCGGGGGCCGCCGTCAGCACCAGCTGCAGGTGATGGCCGAGGGCCGCCTCGATGGCGGCGATCCGTTCGCCGGGGACCCGGATCCGGTCGGCAAGCGACCCGACCACCAGGTGGGTCTGCTTCAGCGCAGCCAGGCTCCCGCCGCTGAACCCCTCGTGGTCGGCCGCCAGCTGCTCCAGCACCAGCAGTCGGGAGCGGGTCTCGGCCTGCTGACGCAGCACGCCGTCGAGCTGGTGGGTCGCCGCTGCGATCTCCTGCTGGAGCTCGCGAAGCCGTTGCTGACGCTCCTCGACCGTCCCGCGACTCGCCTGCACGCTCAGGCGGCAGGTCTCGACGTTGAGGTTGAACTCCTGCAGCCGGGACTCCAGTCGAAGCCGCTCCTCCTCGAGCTGCACCTTCTCGGCGGAAAGCTTCTCGAGCCGCACCACGTTCCCCTGCTTCAGGAGGTCGAGCGAGTTGATCTCGTTCCGCACGCGCGCCAGGGCCTGCGCCGAGGCGAAGGCCTTCGACTGCGCCTGACGGAGCGATTCCTGGCGGGCCATCAGGTCGGATTCAATCGACTGGAGGGCATCCCGGCGCTGCGCCAGCACCACCCGGTGAACCTCCAGCGCGGCGACCGACTCCGCGAGCCGGGTCTCCACCATGTTGAGCTCCGCCTCGGCGAGATGGGCCCGCTCCTCGGCCTGGGAGATCTCGCCCAGCGCCTTGCCATGCTGGTCCTGGAGCTCCTGAAGCCGCTGCTCGTTGAAATGCACCCGGCTCTCGTTCCGCTCCACCCGCCCCTTGAGCTCGATCCCCATCTGCTGGGTCAGGCTGATCTCCTGCTCGAGCTCGGAGAGCCGGCTCCGCAGCTGAAGAATCTCATCCTCGCACCGAAGCACCTCCTCGGAGGTCCCCTCAATCTCGGTCCGCAGCCCCTCCGCCCGGGCCGTCCTCTCGGCGATCTCCCCCTGAAGGACGTCAAACTGGTGCCGCGCAAGCTGGGTGTCCAGATGCTGCAGCTCCTGCATCAGGGCCTTGTAGCGCCGCGCCTTTCCAGCCTGGCGCTGCAAGGATCCAATCTGGCGCTTCACCTCCTTGATCAAATCCTCCACCCGGAGAAGGTTCTGGTCGGTGTGCTCCAGCTTCCGCAAGGCCTCCTTCTTCTGCGCCTTGAACTTGGTGATCCCCGCCGCCTCCTCAAAAATCAGGCGCCGATCCTCCGGCTTGCTCGAAAGAATCTGGGTGATGTTCCCCTGGGCCATGATGCTGTAGCTGGTCCGCCCCACCCCGGTCCCCATGAACAGCTGCTGGATGTCCTTCAGCCGGCACGGGGTCTTGTTCAGGAAATACTCGCTCCCCCCATCGCGAAACACCCGACGGGTCAGCGTCACCTCATCATAGGTGATGTCAACCCCGGCCGACTTCAGGTGCTCGTGGTCCACCCCCCCAATCGTCAGGGAAACCTCAGCCATCCCCAACGGCTTCCGGGAATCGGTGCCGTTAAAGATCACATCCGCCATCTCCCCACCCCGGAGAGCCTTGGCCGACTGCTCCCCCAACACCCAACGGATCGCATCCGATACGTTCGACTTCCCACATCCGTTCGGTCCCACAATGGCCGAAACCCCGGGCTGGAAGTTCAGCGACGTCTTGTCCGCGAAGGACTTAAAACCCAAAACCGTCAGGTTCTTAAGATACATGGCGATGCAGAGTAAACCGCCCCTCACTAGACCTAGTAAAGCGGAAAGCCACAAGGTATGGGGGAAAGTTATTCACATACCCACTAGTAATGGGGCCAACCGTTTTCGAGGAATCCAGGCAAAACCGGCAAACTCTGCCTCTTTTCGAGAGGTTGATTTCCAACAGTTCGTTTAAGAGGCGGGCACTCGGGGCATACAGCCCTCCTGTGGGAGGTCGATACATTCCTCGGTGCTCCCGAGAGGAGGCGCTGAGTGTTGTGAACTTTTCTTGCGTGTATGAGTGACAAGAGCCGTCGACGTATCGTGATCGTGGTGGTGGTGGTGGCCCTGACCGACCTGGTGATCTTCGGGTGGTTGATGCCCTCCTTGGAGCGCCGCCCCGGGACGAAAGGGGGTCGGGAGAACCCTGCGGCCGTGGTCCCGGGGGCGACGTCACGGGACGACGCGAAATCGCCGGTGGACCAGCCGTCGTGGGCTATTCCCTTTGGGCGTGAGGCCCGTCATGCGCGTGTCGCTCCATCGACACCGCCACGCGACTCTGCGGCCCCTGCGGGGCTGGGCACCGCGATGGAGCGGGTTTCCTCCGCCTTCCGCAAGGGGTCTTTCGGTTCCTCGGCCCGCGAGGCCGCGGGGGCCGGTTACCGGGCCCATCTCGATCGCGACGGTCTGCGGATCACTTCCCTCCAGCCTCCCGTGCCCCATGCGGCGGGGGTGGCGACTCCGGGAGGCGGGGAGGTTGAGGGCGGGGTTCGCACGCTTTCCATT
>DMJJ01000122.1 GCA_003452185.1 Verrucomicrobiales bacterium
TTCCTTGTCGAGCGTGTGCCCTATGCCCAGATCAAGCCGATGCTCGATTCCCTGCCCGCGCAGGCCGGGGGGAAGCGATCCGAGCGCCTGAAGCGGATGGCGGGGCTGGGGAAGCCGGGGACGGACGCGGAGATGGTGGCGGCAGTGGGGCAACGGAGAGGCCGGGAACCGCGCAAGGAAACGCTGGTGGCGGAGGGGGTGAAGCGGGGGAGGCCTGACCATCGCCCCGGTGTGGTGCTCGACTACGCGACGGTGATCTCGGGGTCGGCCTATGTCTTTGACGGGGGAACGACGTACTATGTCAGCGGGACGGTGAATCTGGCCGGGGCAACGCTGATCGGGGGGGCCGTGATCAAGATGGACTCGACGGCGGCGACCACGATGAACTTCACGGGACCGGTGACGTGCAAGACCAGTGCCTATCGGCCGGTGATCGTGACGGCGAAGACGGACAACACCGTGGGGGGCTTTGTGGTGGCCTCGGACACGGGGAACCCGCTGCCGAGGAATTTCGGGACCCCTGCGATCAAGCTCAACGCCGCGGGAACGGCGTTCGTCCTCCACGACATTGCGGTGCGTCGGGCGGCAGTGGCGATCCGGCTGGAGGCGGGGTCCCTGAGCGCCACGAATGTGCAGATCGTGAGTTGCGGGACCGGAATCTACAAGGCGGCGGGGGCCACGACGGTTGGGCTCAGGAACGTGCTGGCCGACGACGTCGGGGTGATGTTCGACGGGGCGGGTGCCAGCGGGGGAGCCAACGCGGGGTATCACCTGACGGTGCACCGGGTGCCGGTGTTCGGACAGGGGACCTTCGCGCCGATCGCGCTGGTGAACTCGCTGCTGATCTCAGCGACCAACACGGCGGGCTACTTCACCGATCCGAATGCGAGCGTGGTGGTCTCCCTCGCGGACACCGGGGTGTTCGCCCCGGCCGTGGGAGCGGGGAGCCACTATCTTCCGGTGGGGAGCCCTTACCGGCATGTCGGGGTGGGGCTCGCGGATCCCCAGCTAGCAGCGGAGATCGCGGGCCGGACCACCTATGGACCGGTCTCCATCGCGGGGGTGTTCGGCTCAGGAAGCCCGGCGGTACTGGGGCCTGTGGTCGCGCGCGACTCCGGCGCTCCAAGTTTGGGCTACCATTATGCGGTTGCGGACTACCTTGCCAACGGGGTTGAAGTGACCGGCGGGTTGATCCTGACGAACGGGGTGGTGGTGGCGTGCGCGGGGAACTCCGGCCTGAGGCTGCCACCGGGGGGGAGCACGATCCCCTTCGTGAGCGAGGGGTTGGCGGAGCGGCCGAACCGGGTTGTCTGGTATGACACGCTGCAGGAGCAGCCCATCTTGATCGGGGCGACCCCCGGAAACCGCAGCCTGATGGAGCAGCCATACTCGGCGGCCTCGACCCCGAGTCCCTGGCTGCGGTTCACCGAGACCAGCCTCATGGCGGACGACGGGTGGATCCTGTATCTGGGGAGCACCTTCAGCCTGATCGTGACGAGCCTGGATGCGAAGGACTGCCAGTTCCATGGGGGGGTGCTGAAGATCGGGCCGAACACGGCGGGAATGGGGATCACGCTTCGAAACAACCTTTTTGAGTGGACCACGGTGGTATTCAACCAGAACGCGAGCCCGTACGGGACGCAGCCATTCACCCTGACGCTGAGGAACAACCTCTTCAAGGCGGGCAGCCAGCTGGGGACGAGCGTCACCTTCAGCAAGCAATCGGCGGTCACGACCTGGACGGTGAAGGCAAACCTGTTTGATGCCGTGGTGAGCGGGAGCGTTGGCAGCGGGGTGACGATCGCCAACACGCACAATGGGTATCGGAGCGGGGGAGCGCAGCTCCCCGGCGCAGCAAACTCGAAAGCCATCAGCACGTTCAATTATCTGACCGCGACGTACGGAGACTATTACTACAACTACAACACGCCCGCGGTGGCGGGCACGCTGGATGACCTGGCCGGCGCGGGGGACGTGACGCCGGGGGTCGCCCTGGTCGCGCAGCGGACGGTGAACGGGATCAGCCTGCTGCCGGAGTCGGCGTCAGGGATGGTCTCGATCGGCTTTCATTACGTCGCCAGCAGCGGCACGCCCAAGGTGGCGCTCGACACCGACGGAGACGGGGTCGCGGACTATGTGGAAGACCGGGACGGGAACGGAGCGACCGGTGCCGGGGAGACCAGCTGGACGGTGTATGACAGCAGGAACGGTTTCACGGTCAACCCTTCGGTGACGGTCTTTACCCCCTTGAAGTGAACCTCCCCCTCGCAAGCGAGGGTTTTTGAAGGAAACCAGAAAACGCGCATGACAACCCCACCCAGAAACCGCAGGAGTCCTGGCCGCCGAGCCTGCCGGGTGAGCGAGCCTCCAGTCCGGACGTCGTCGTGGGGCCGGAGTGTGGCCCTGGTGCTGGCGGCGCTCCTTGGGGTGCCGGAGCCGGCGAGGACTGGGGAGGGGGAATGCGGGGCGTGCCAAGTCCTGTGCCAGGTGCAGACGGCCAGTGCGTGGCGTGTGAAATCCGGCTACGTCGGTTACTGGGCAGGGCAGGCTCGCAACTCGTACCTCACAAAGGTGTATCGGACCAAGGTGGATGACTGGTCGGACACGCTGACCGGGGTGAGCGTGTCGCCCCCCACCTCCACAAGCTACACGTACCACGACACCATCACGACCACGCATCCCAAGCATGCACCCTTTGCGGCGCAATCCTGCCCCGGCGCGCCCGCACAAACGGGGACCCCGCAGCAAACCGGGAGTGTGTCGGCGGGTGGGAGCACAAGCTGCAACGCCACCCTGAGCCCGGCCACACCCCCTCAGGGAGGCTGGGTCTGGAGCGACGGCGGGGCGTGCTACGGCACGATGTCGGCGCTCTTTGACAGCCCGATCTGGAGTCGGACGACGACCCAAACGGCGGATCAGGATGCCCTTCAGGTTTCGGTCTTTACTGGCAGCGGCTTCGGGAACAATGCGGGAAGCTCCTACACCTACACCCACACGGAGACGCTCAGCGGCCTGTACGAAACCCAGACGGTCATCGATGAGGTTCTCGACGATGTCCAGTCGGTCGCCTACCCGGGCGCGTGGTCGGCCGGGGTTGGCGATGCGTCGACGATCCTTTGTGGGGGAGACATGGGTGCAGTGGTTTCGAAGTTGAAGTACCGGTTCCAGGTTCAGACGGATCCCGACAAGGTCTACCGGCTGGAGTGGGACGAGATGGAGCTCTCGTCCCAGGGGGAGCCGACTCCGGTCTCCAAGAACACTACCCTGGATGGAGTCGGCGGCGTTGTGACCACGCCGGAGTTCGAGGCGTTCCCCCCACGCAAGGCAGGGCGCAAGTACGTCACCAACCTCCGGATGAAATACAAGGAGAAGGGCTCCCCCGGCGGGACTCCCGGCTCCGGTGGGCCGGGAGATCTGGGCAGCGGGGGCGGGGATGGAAACGGGTCGGTGGGATGCGGCTCCTGCGGAGCCGGCAGCGCCGGGCTGCTCGGAGGAGGCCTCAGCGGCGCGGGTACGGCGAGCTGGGCCGGGCGCCCCGGGGAGCTTTCGGTGTTGGGCTCAAGCCTCAACACGGACACGGCGGATTTGTCGGGCGGATGGCCAATCCCCCTGGAGTATGACGACAGCGTGGGGGGCGGAGGGGGGGGAGGAGGCGTCGGCGGCAAGGATGCCCCCGGCCCCTCGTTTGGCATGCGGATGGGGACGCACGGGATGGGGCAGCCGCTCGCTCCGGTGACGTTTGGTGTCTCGGGCCCCGACCCTCGCAACTACACGCCGCAGATGCTCACGGCGGGTCTGGCCAATGCCCCGGATGTGGAAGTGATCCCAAGCTCGGCGGGGGTTCGGCAAGTGAAGGCGCCGCAATCCGTGATGGATGTGGTGACGGTGAGCCCGACGCGGTTTGAGGCGCGCTTTTACCTGCCTTCCCAGGCTGGCACCAAGGGAGGGGACGGGCTCTACCCGCTGACGGGCACCCCGGTGGTCACCTATGTGTTTGAAAATCCGGATGCCACCGGATCGACCTCCAACCAGATCCGGGTCAGCGAGGTTCGGGGGGGCGCAACCACCAGCTATCTCTACAGCTACAACGGCCTGACCGGCGGCTGGATTTCGTCGAACCCCGGCGGGCTCGTGGAGGAGGAGCAGACGCGATCGGTGGACGGGTTCGGGAACCATGAGACCGCGGTGGCCGTCCGAGCCTCGGGCGGGGCCGACGTTCAGCGCAGGGTGAGGAGCTACGGGGTCCAGGCCTGGGGCGTCGCGGTGGTGGAGGATCGGCTGGAGAGCGGTGCCGACACGCGCAGCACGGTCTATGAGTATGGCACCGGATCCGGGCAGATGGTCCTGCGGCCTCCGGTGTCGAAGAAGGTCAACCCGGACGGGTATTGGGAGCGGTATGAGAGGGATGGGCTCGGGCGGCTTCGATTTGTGGTGAGCCAGCTCGACGGGCAGCCCTCCACTGCGGTGGAGTCGGTGAGCCGGGTGACTGAATACAGCTACGCCCCGGTCGGCGGGGACAGCGGAACCTACCAGCGTCTGGTGCCGCGGAGCGTGGTCGTGACGGAGCGGGGGGCGGAGGTCTCGCGGCGGTACGTCTCTTTTGTGGGGAACCAGCGGATCGACGAAACCGCGACGGTCGCGGGAGCCCCGTTCAACGCTGCCACCAGCCTGCGAACGACAACGACCTACTTCGACTCAGGGCCCAATCTCAACCGGGTCAGCTCGGTCGCCTATCCGGATGGCACAATGGCCTTCTATGACTACAGCTCGACTCCGACGACGCAGATGGTCGTTGAAATGCGGGGCGCCCCCACTGCCACCCTCGACGGGATCGCTGCCGGGACACGGACCGAAAACACGGTCAACACCGCCGGCCAGATGGTGCGCCGGACGGTCTATCGGATGGATGGCGCAACGCTCACTCTTCTCCAGGATGATGTCTATTCGGGCCACGCGAGCGACATCGCGCTCCGGCCGAACCTGGTCACCCACCTCAACGGCACGACCGAGTCGGCCGCCTATGGCTGCTGCAACCTCGACAGCGTCACGGATGCGGACGGGCTCACGACGAGCTATGGCTACGATGCCCTCAAGCGGCTCACGAGCGTTGTGCGCTTTGGGATCACGACAACTTATGTGCTCGACCCGCTCGGCCGTCGGCTTGTGACGCTTCGCAAAGGGTCTGGAGCCTCCCCGACGGAGTACCCGGTGTCCCAAGCCGCCTACGACGCCTACGGGAGGCTCTCGCTCGAGACGAATGCTCTTCTTGGCGTGACCCAGCACTGGGAGGAGACGCTGGCCGGGGGCGCCGGGATCCTCCGGCACACGATCCAGCCGGATCTCGGCACCCGGGACGAGCTTGTAAGCCTGGACGGGGAGCTCCTGAAGGTCACCGGAACGGCCGTCAGCCCTCAGCGCTACGCGCGCGGGAGCGAGTTGGACGGCAGCCCTGGCGTGCGGCGTAACTACACCCTGGCGGTGAAGCTCGATGCGGCCGGAAACGACACGGCGGAGTGGGTCAAGAGTTACAGCGATCTGGCGGGTCAGCGGGTCAAGACGCTCTATTCTGACGGGTCGGCCGGCATCGAGGCCTATGGCGCCACCGGGCAGAGGACCGATTCGTGGGACCCGGATGGGGTTCACCGGCTCTATACTTACAACGCCGAGGGGGAGCTTGAAGGCTCGGTGCTCAAGGGGGACGCGGGCAGTGCCTACAGCGCCTCTGAATCCTCGCAGGATCGCTACCGGAAGACCGTGCGGGATGTCACTTCCAAGACCGACGGGACTACCACCAAGAATGTGCGGCGGACCCGGGAGTTTGCCCTGGATGACAAGGATCCCAATCCGAACGATCCTCTGGACACCGCCCCGCAGGAGGTGCTGGTGCGGACCGTGGAGGAATCGACCGACGGCCTGACACGGTGGGAAACCACCCATGACACGGTGAACGCGGCCGTGCGTCGGATCTGGACCCGGTACATGTCGGGAGGCAATCGCTATGTGACAAACATGGCCCCTGATGGTTCGTGGGTGGTGAGCCGCTATACCCAAGGCCGGCTGGTGTCGACCCTCGCCCAGAGCTCGTCTGGGACGATCCTGACCTCCCGGAGCTATGCCTACGACCCGCATGGACGCCTGCAGACCGAGACCGACGTCCGCAATGGGGTCACCACATACTCTTACAACAACGCAGACCAGGTGGTTTCGGTGACGACGCCGAGCCCCGGCGGGGCGCTCAGCGGACTGGTCACCTCGAGCTTCTACGACACCCAAGGGAGGGTGATCTCGGTGGTGCAGCCCGACGGAGGCATCGTCAACAATGAGTATTTTCCGACTGGGCTCCTCAAGAAGACTTCGGGGGCGAGGACCTACGCGGTCGCGTATAGCTACGACGCCCAGGGGAGGATGAGCACGATGACGACGTGGCAGGCCGAGCAGACGCAGGGAGCTCCCGCCACGACACGCTGGTATTACGACGGGGCCCGAGGGTGGCTGGTCCGCAAGGTTTACGAGGGGGAGTCCGACACGACGGCGGACTACGAGTACACCGCCGCAGGACGCCTGCTGGCGCGGCACTGGGAGCGGGGGCTGGATGCCACCTATCACTACAACCCGATGGGGGACTGCGATTCGATCACCTACACCGGGGGAGGTGGGCCGGCGGTGACGACCTCGTTCGGTTACGATCGCAGGGGACGCCGGGAAACCACCCTCGCGGGTGGGATGACCACCACGTTGAGCTACAACCGCGCCGATCAGGTGACGGCGGAAGGCTACACCGGCGGGGACCTCGGAGGGCTCAAGCTGACCCGAGGCTACGACGCCCTCCTCCGGCCCCTGAGCGTGACGCTCTCGCAGGGAGGGAACAGCCTGCAGACGGTCACCTACAGCTATGTAGCCGGGACGGGGCGGATCTCGAACGTGGGGGATGGGACGATTTCGGCCGACGTCGGCTACGAGCCGAGCAGCGACCTGATCAACGGGTGGACCTTCAAGCAGGGGGCGACGGTGCGGATGACGGCCATGAGGTCGTTTGACGCGCTGAACCGGCTGACGGAGGTGCGGTCCACCCCGACCGGGGGAGGGGCGGTGCGGTCGGGGTATTCGTACAACGCAGCGGGCCAGCGGGTAAGGAGCGATCTGGCCGACGGGAGCTTCTGGGTCTACGAATACGACCGGCTGGGCCAGGTGCAGGCCGGCAGGCGATATTGGGCCGACGGGACAGTTGTCGCGGGGCAGCAGTACGAGTATGGTTACGACGACATCGGAAACCGGACGAAGGCGTCGTCCGGAGGAGACGGGATGGGAACCAATCTGAGAACGGCAGTGAGCAGCAGCAGCCTGGTGAACCAGCTGGGGAGCCGGCAGGTGCCCGCCACGGTCGATGTGATCGGGGTGGCGCGGGGCACGGTCTCGGTGGGTGTGGATGCGCAAAGCCCCGTGACGGCGGGGTACCGGAAAGGGGAGTACTTCCGGCAGGAGGTGACGGCGCGGGCGTCGGACGCCGCGGCCGCCTATGCGGCGATCACGGTGCAGGTGACCACCAATGGGAGCGGAGGGACTGCGGGCCCGTTCCCGCTGACGCAGACGGGGAGGGTGTTCGTCCCGGTGAAGAACGAGGTCTATTCCTACGACGCGGACGGGAACCTGACGCAGGACGGGCGCTGGACGTATTCGTGGGATGGAGAGAACCGGCTGACGAACATGGTGAGCATGGCGCTGCCGAACAACCCCCCAGCCGGGACGCCGATGAGGGTGAGTTTTCGGTA